>JACCWK010000017.1 GCA_013697655.1 Nitrosospira sp. | reverse complement strand
TGAATCGACGTTTGCGACGGTGCGACTGCGAACCGCCAAAACCCGGGGTTGCGTCTCGCGGGCCAGCATCCTGTCGATGGTATTTAAGCTGGCCAGGAGCGCCGAGCAGCGCTGGCAGCTTCTGCGGGGTTCTGATCTGATCGCTAAAATTATTGCACGCGTTCAGTTCAAAAACGGTGTCATTACAGGAATGGAAAATCATCAAAGAGTCGCCGCCTGATCATGTGCCCCCATACACAACATTTGACTATAACTCATTGGGTTCTGGAAATAGGTGAAATAGCATTATTCCAATAAGGAATCGAGGACTCCTGCAGGGCTAATATTTGCTCAATTGTTAGCCCACCAATGTTTTGAAGGTTCTCTGCTTTTAATTCAACTAGCAATTTTGTTGCTGCTGCTAGCTGATCCGTATTTGATTTAAGAGGGTTGTTCGACTCTAATATTGCTTCAAGTTGCGCCTGTATTTTTCTGAGCTCCGTCATGCTGCCCTTTTGATACCACATTGAGCTGGACTTGAGTATCCTTTCGCTGTGATTCCAGTAATTCGACAAGTTTCTCTAGTATTTCGAGTTCTCTCACATCGCTTTTTCAAGCGATGTGTCTAACTAACCGATGAGTATCGATCCCAATCGAGGGAAAAAGCACTTGATAAGTGTTTCTTAAATTGGATAAGTTATGCGGGTTTATCTACTTCTATTCTTTTGATTTTTGGGGCGGCGGAATCCTTATCCCAATGAATTCGTGAATATTCATAGGCGAAAACGGTGCCGTCGCTAAAGCTCGCTCTACTTTCTGAACCGGTTGAGCCCTGAAACTTAATAGTCGGAGCACCAGGCACAGATGAGATAGAAGCGGTTAAGCCCCCTGCCAATTCAGATTTGCTATAAATTTCGTTGCTAGAAACTATTGCTACTGAAGTAATTATAACCGGACTATCTCTTTCTTCTTTCAATCGCCTTAAAAGGTCTGCATTTATAGGCTCATTGAGCTTATCAACAAGCTTGTAAATTTCTGTATTTCGAATGAGAGCAAATATGCCTTTCTGGGTTTCTTCTTTTTCACGCTTTAAATTAATACCACCCTTGATGCCTTCGACTCCTGCTTCAGCTTCGGCATCGATCGACGCTTTTTCAGTTTCTGCGGTTTGGTAATGCGTCAATATTTTGACGGAATGATCCCTGATTGTGGGCTCGCCTCGTGGGTCAAACCGGTTACGCCCCGCTCTATCAATTACACCAAGAGAAAAAAGGGGGGCGGAGAATGCTGCCGTTGTTCGAAATTCATGACCAGCAATTTCCAAGTATGGATTTGCCATGGCGATACTCCTTTTATCGAAATTTTGCATTCAAGAATAAAGACTGGGATTATTTCAATAATCCTCCTCTACCTTGTCTCATTGCGAGTGAAGCTACAATGTGCCTATTCTCTAATTTAGTTCACTTCTGTCAAAAAACAACTTGGATTTGTTTGACTGCTCGCAAGAATTAGCTACATGGTGCAGTATTCAGACACGCATCGCGAAAGCGGCCATTGAAGCTTTCGATATAAACATTCCGCATGGGGTTATTTTCGAAGTTCAGAAACAACCTTATTCGAACTTTGGTAACCTAAGCTGGTCAGTATTATTCAACATTATTGATCATTCCAAGAACTTGCAACCAGACGAATTGTTCCATTGATTCCTGGATTGTTTGCGCTAATGAAGGGTATTGAAATTTGCATTTTGCCGTTCTGTAGTTCTTCAAAGGAAGCCTTCTGCGCTGCCAACTCCCCTGAACTACTTTGCCAGCCATATTTCACATGCCATTTGGTGTTGGCGACAACGGGGGGTGTTATCTCAATAATTAAGGTGTCCCTGAAAAGGTAACTACCTTCATAGTGCTGGTCGGGCCAGAAAATTTTATCAACTTGATAGTCGGGAACCTTTACCCCAATGGTCATGCCATAAGACATTGATGCCCGTTTCCAATCGACGCGTGCTCGGCGGGAAAGGAATACGGTAGAAAGATAAATAGACCTACTCTCTTTCTCGCTGTCATCTGTAAGCTGCTGATGAGTACGGCAGGCACACGAGTCCTCCTCTGCCACCCGGCGAGTAAGAAACCATCTCTTCCCCCGAGGGGCAGCAAGCAGTTCGAACTGATATAGTGCCTCAACAGCTTTCCCCTCCAGCGGGGGTGGCAAAGACACATTAGTAACGTCCAACCATATGTCAACTCGTATATCCCCAAACAAAAAACGCACTAAATTCTGGTAAGCCTCCTCGGAATTAACGATGCCAAAATATCCTGAGTGTGCCCGATGGGCGTAAGCTGTGGGAGCAGGTGAGGTGACAACATTATTCTTGTCAATTCCCCAGACCGAAGCGTTTTCAATACGAACGAGACCGTCGCTTCCATGCCCTGCGAAAGTGCGTGATAAACCTTGAGCCACTTCATAATCGCCTCGGTTTGTGCCAACCATACAAAAGAAACGATCTGAAGGGAAGGCTGATTCAGGCAAATAGTCAACGCGTTCCATGGAGTCAAAAACCGGTTTCATGTCCAGGTATTCCGCCATCCTTTTTCTGCTAAAGGTATCCATCTCATCTTTCGTAAGCCACGCGGGCACATTAATGCCTCCGAATTCTATGCCATTGTGTGGACTCGCATATGTAAAGACTTTATCAACACATGCACGAGCAACGTCATTCCCCATTGCCTTGTTCTGCAAGAACGTGCGCACAACCAAACCGCCCATCGAGTGCGCGACAAGGTAGCAACGAAATTTACTGACATCGAACAATGGTCCTTCATTTAAAGAAACAAGTTCCTTCACGCGTAGAATGAGTTTACTCAAGTTGTTCGCGTATAAAGTTATGTCTTTAGCTTGGCCATCTCCGAGCAAATGAGAACCCTCGTCGTAATAACGGTAAATAACAATTGATTGAGCTGGAATACCTTTTGTATCCGCACCTTCTTCGTCGACGGGGGGGTTCCAATCGAGATCAATAATATCTAACCCATTTTGATAAACATGTGAGTATTTGTAATCAGATGATAGGCGGACCACGGGTGACTCAAAAACGAACTTTCTTGCTGGGGCCCCCTTTTCTCCAAACGCACGATAAACAGTGGAGCCGATATTGAAACCGCAAAAAGGATCAGCAGTGGTCTCGTCTCGTTCGTTACCACTTTTTGCGTATCCCCGTACATAAATGATGGGATAAAGCCAAGGTCTCATTTTTTGCTCCTTGTTCAGGCTTTCCGTTGATTCAACATGCGGATATATCGATGAAATTTCATTTCTTAAAAAAGTATTACGTCCTGCCTAGCAGGGAGCCACGGCCTTGATAAGCTTATCTGCAGGCATCCTGGGATGGTGTGTTTTGAACGCCTGGATACCTCAGCCGCCATGCCGTTTTCATCATTTGTGCGTCAGATCAATCTGTAAAATGTTACGTCACACCGGGATTCGTTCATGTGTATATTTCCTCAGATATTCGCAAGAGACAGGTATTCGAGAAGCACAAACCCCCCATAGGTGCCGGACAGCGCCGCGATGGCTTTGAACAAAGGTTGTTCGAAAAAAGGGGCGAACGCGCCGTCGCGGATTGTCTCGATCTTGTTGAAAATGAATTCAAGTTGCCCGGCTACCGAACTCATTTCACTGCCTTGGCCTTTGAGCAGCAACAGCTTTTTCGTCAGGTTATCTAGAGCTATTTTCCGAACTTCTTCGGCAGCACGGCGCAGCATGATGATACAACTGATAATAATTAGGAAGCTTATAGCGAAAATCAGCGCCAATCCGATGGACATATTCCAGTTATCAAATACGCGGGCGCGCGCAAGAAGCAGAAGCCCAAAGATTATTATAGGGTAGTAAACTAATTGCACGACTGCTTTCGTGCTGTGGGCGATGCATTGGATGTTGATCCATTCGTTGAAGTACTTATTTAAATCATCATTTTTTTGCTTATCTGTTTCGGCGCTTGCATCTGGCAATTTCTTCTGTCCGAATTGCTCGCGCGTCGAGGGCGACCAGCGGGGTGGCTTCGTGCAAAGCTTTTTAATGAACTGCGTGTATAAAACGATCACATCGACGACGTAAAAGACCAATACATTAAACGAGATTATGGCAACTTGTAAAATAGCGCAACTCGCCCACTTGCTGGTTGTGCCACGATATGGAGTGGCTGGGTAACCCAAGGCTACGAGCAGCAATGAGCAGAGGACGTAGAATAGCAGCACCGCTAAGAAAACTCGCCCCAGCCGGGTGACGGGTAAAGGATCGTGTTTCAAATGCAGTTCCGAAACCTCATCCCGGTGGCAGAAGATGAGCTTGTCCGTTCCATTGCCATCAAAAAAGCATATGGTCAATTGCTGTTTCATGTCTCGCACCTTGCGGTACCCTCTAACTAGCAAGTACCATGAAAGAATAATTGCAGTCAGCCTGATCAACTGAGTCGGCCACAGACTGACACCTTCGAACCAGGCAAACGGCTCGCCCTTGTAGTGATCCAGGTAGGCGAGACCGAGCAGGCCGCCTAAAAACATGAGCATTACGAGCGTCCAACCGATCGCATCTTTCGGACGGGGTTCGGGAATGAATAGCCAAGCAAGTGAGAGCAGCAGAAGGAGTGACATCAGACCAAAACTAATTTGCCAAAGGTGGGGCCACGGGTTGGGGGTTATTCGATTTAGCGTATTTGGACACTCCCGAGTGGAATCGGTCTTCACCTTCAGGCAGCCCGACCCTAGTTCGACCGCGGTGGTTCGCCCAATCTCAAAAACGTGTGGTTGAATTCTATCGGACACCCATTTATGAAGGGGGGGTATATCAGTTTGGTTGTCAAGAGCCAACTTGGTCGCCAAAAACATCGACGTTTGATAACTATCACGAAACGGAGGCACGTTTTTTTGCCATTCCTCATGCAGATTAAAGCCAAAGTGGGAGGCAACTATGAGATTTCTGGCCCATTTTGTCTCTCGCGGATGAAGTAGGCGCGCATCGAGATCGGTCGTGAAAAAGATCGCGTCGGGAAATTGGCCGCGCAGAGCTTGCAATATGAGTAATTTGTCATACAGGTCGGACCCGAAGATGCCAATTGCTTTTAATTGCTCATCACGGTCGCGGGGCTTGTCGTCCTCACGCATAATCGTCGCAAGGCGGCGCAAGTAATCCAACTGGCTATCCCCCTCTGCCCGCTCCATACGCTCGGCGTCACTTGATTTGTCCTTGTCGTCTTTTGCAGGTTTCTCAGAAACTGGGGCCGCCGAAGCACCAGGGTATTGCCCATCAAGCCCACGCAGATAACTGTAATTCCGTACCGGTACACATTTTTCGGAAGAGCTCTCCTTCTCGGCCATCTCAGATTCTAGTGCTTTCCTAAGCATGCGCCCGTAGTCGGTATCCATCTCATATACCACTGCGAGATCATTTCCACACGTCTTGTTAATGCCTCGCAGGTGAAGCTCATTCATCAATTGCTTGATAAGGCTCGAGTCTTCCCCGATCGTACTCACGAAGTAGATTTTTTCATTATCAAAAATATCCCGCACGTTCAGCCCGGAATTTTCCATTTTTCTCTTTTTTAACTCTTGTCGCACCCAACTTACATCCAGCGCCGTGGCAATTGGCGAATAGAAGTAAATTTTTCTCATGTATTTCAATATGTCATCGCTGGTTTTGTCTTTGCTGGTTTTGTCTTTTCGGTTTTTCCATATATCAAGCATTTCTTCAATCATATATTTCAATGTGGTGGAGCTGCGTGGGCCAAGGATATTGAGCCGGAGCTTAGCGTTTTTCCACAGGTTTGATTCAATTAGTTCGACGAAACCTGCTAGCTTCGCTAGTGTATTTAATCCCCCTTTTTCCGGTTTAAAGGCATCGTCATCCAACCACAACAGCAGCAAAGGTTCCTCGCTGTTCTCCTTGAAAAACCACTCGTAGGGTACATATTTCGGGGAGAAAAGTTTTTTATCCTTAGGGGTTACTTGAATAAAACCGATATGATTAGGATCGTGTGAAAAGTACTTGGAAGTGGTGAGTCCAGCCACCACTGCATAACGCATGCGGCGGCGCCACTCTTCGTCGTCCGGGTATGGGCCACCTGGGACCATTGCCCCCAACACGACTAGCTTGTCCTTGTTTTTAAGACTACTAAGTTCAAGACTGTCAATACTATGGGAAGCATAGTCTGTGTTTTTGGGGGCTTTTAGCGTCGCCTTCAGCCCGACACTGGGCCCGTTGTTAGAGACAATCTCGACTTCCAACCCCGATCCACCGGGGCTCAAGGGTTGGGTCTTATTTTCCTTGATATGCCGTGTCATGGAGGCAAACGGGTCCTGCCACAACCGGGCGTCAACGTCCTCCTTCCCGACACTCTGATCCTTGACTTTCTCGGGATTACGCAAACGCGAGCTTTCCAGCGGGACATTTTGCACGGCGACCGCGCCAGCCACTAGCAGCAGGGCGATAATGCCAGTAAAAGGCGAAGATGATTCTAACGAACCTTGTTGAATTTTGACTCCCACAAAACGTTGCTAGCGAACCGAGGTTACTGATCCTACTGAGCAAAGCCTTCTAGAGGTTAATATTGCTAATATCTTACGGGTCTTACGATGGCTCCCCTATTTAGCTGTAGGATTCAGCCATTAGTGCTCTCTCCAAAATATCTATAAAAAATCGCATTTATTTACAAAAAAAAGTTTGTCTATTACAAATAGACACGCATTTTGTATGTATTTTGCATGTTATAAACTACTATTTGTTTTCTAAGAGTTACCTACAATGAATGAGCAGAATTTATAAGGAGATATTCTTTTATACCAGAAGCTATCCTCAGCTTCTTTTTCCTTAGAACTAGCACTAAAGTACTAAGCATTAATTATGCCAATCATTCTAAGGGACTGTTTTACCAGCACTTTGGTTGGGGGGAAATGCTTTTTAAATCTTCAGATGTAAAAAAGACCGACAAATACCCACAGTCATCAATACCGTTTCGATGAGTAGCCTATAAAGTTTATTTTGGACTTGAGGACGAACGCCTGCTGGTCTTGATTCGCGACTCCTATACGGCCAAATATTCACCTTTTTGCAGTCGCGAATCCCGCCATTGAGCGGGTTTTTTTTCTGACTACCTGGAAACCGCGCGATCGCGGAGATAATATTGGGGTTGGAGAGACATGGGTTAATTGAATCGGCCAATAAATACTACGCATAGCAATGGCATACATTTGCTGACGTCATTCCCAAAAACTTGGATGGTTCTAAATTAGAGTACAGTCGCATCTGGCTCCCCTATTGAAGGAGTTTGAAGCGATGAAGAGATCCCAATTCACCGAGGTGCAGGTGGCATACGCGTTGCGGCAGGCGGAAGCCGGCATGGCAGTAATGGACGTGTGCCGCAGCCTGTGCATATCTGAAGCAACGTTCTACATCTGGAGGAAGAAGTACGGCGACTTGGGTGCCAGCGAGGTCAGGCGGTTGCGCCAGCTTTGAGGAGGAGAAAGCCCGGTTGAAGCGGGTGGTGGCTGATCTGACGCTGGACAAGAACATCCTACAGGACGTCATCCGAAAAAAAATCTGACGCCGACAGCGGCGCGGCAGCTATCTCTACGTCAAAAATGGCAGCATCCATATTCCACTTTACGGCGGTTGCGGGCAAATCGGTTATTTTGCAGTTGCGTGCGATGATGGGGAATACGGAATGAAGCGTACGTCCTATGGAAATAGCTATATGCAAGTGGTCGGCTTTGGAGAAAAAGGAGTAGAAGCTTATACCCTGCTTGCCCACGGGCTGCGTGACAACTTGTTCCAACCTGGGGTAATTGGCGATATCGATAGCAACGTGCGCCGTTATGCCAAGAAAGACTGGTTGCGTTTCCCTTTCGAAGAGGCGGACATCATGCAGTATCCCAAACTCAAGCGAACCTTTTTATATCTTAATTCCGACGGCCTTTAAGCGCTTGTTCACCAGGCTTCACGCTTTAAAGTGTCCGGCGTCAATTATCTTGACCGGTTGACGTCAATTACCCTGGCCGGTTTTGGTTAAAAGAAATGGGTTACTTTTTTAAGCTCTGTTTTTTCCGATAGCTTTCTCCTTCTATTTCAATAATGGTG
>JACCWK010000118.1 GCA_013697655.1 Nitrosospira sp. | reverse complement strand
TGCGGACAGTGTCGCAGGAAGCGGGGCGCGGTCAAGTAGACCGTGGAATAAATAGAGAGCGCAGCGAACGGTTTATGCCGCGAAAGCTACTTGTACCGGATAAGCCCTGCTGGATGCGATATTGGCCGTATTGAGCAAGACCGCCATTACGACCGATTTCGAAGTCGGTAACGATAGTATTTGGTTGATGTTATTTTCGTTACACGAAAATCTCGATAGGTTTTTTAGGAGAAGGTAATGCTGTTGTTGGATTTGTTTCGCGTGGTGGTGGGAGTTACCCACTGGACTAGGTGTTTTTAAGTTTTAAGTATGTTTTAAGAGTTTTAGGCGAAAAAATTCATAAAAACACTATATATATTAGTGACATACGATTGCTCGGGGTGGGTAATAGACGGGAGTCGGTGTGTAATAGACGGAATGCAGCGGGTAATAGACGGAATTGGGTGTTTAATAGACGGACCGTCCAAAGATGAGACGCTTGCGACAAATCTGCCTCGTCTTTTAAACACTGTTGGTGGTATGGAACGTCGTCCTGGGCTGTTCTGCCGCTGTTATTCCGTCTATTACACACCAGGGGCGCGATTTTTATCGCAGTGATCCGATTCGGCTGCGCCGAGGGTTAGCGTGAAAGATCGTGGCTTAAGCAGGGGGTGAGCTGGGGTCGTCGCCCAACGTGTTGCCCTTTGCTCGTTCGTGTTCTTCGGGCAGCTCGGCCGACTCTTCAAGCTGTCCGTCCCGGTTCGTGATCGCTAACAGGGGGCCGGATTTACCTGGCAACTCAGCCAACGTGTACTCCGGTAGATCGTTGGCAACGATCAAACGGCGCAGGATGCGGCAAAACTCCTTGAACGAACCCGTGCTACCGCTTCGCTCATAAATGAGTTTAAAAGTCCATTTTGCATGGGTCTTACCAGCGGCCCGCCGGGCAAGGCGGTAGAGGAACCGGCCAATGCCCGGCTCGATTAGAAAATATGCAGGATGAACGGTCAAGACGGCGGGTGCTTTCGCTTCAACCACCTCGTTATAGAGCCACATAGGCAGCTCGATTGAAACGCTCGTCAGCCGCCCATTGTCAGCATAAGACACGGTTTCATAGCCGTTAATCAAGCCCTCGCCCTTGGCTTCGCGCAATGGCCGCTTTCCTTTGGTTCGCGTCGTCGTAACGACACTTACGAAGGTAGTGCTAAGGCGTTTCAGCGCGCCTTCAATTTCTTCGTATTGGCGACCGCCATCGGAACGGCGGCAGAACTTGAGAATCTCCGAAACGTGCGGCCAAAAAATCCGACTCGGTTTTTCGCCACGTCCCTGCTTGTAGAGGTTCGTGGCGTCGGTCAGGTGAGAAATTGCCATCAACACGATGTCGTAGTCCCACACTGAGGCCATGCCGGCTGGGCCTGACGCAACTTCCACATAGCCATCGGCACGCTCGTAGCGGATCTTTTCGTTGGCTCGTTTTTCCTTCTTGGATAGCCGGAAAACGGCAACATCCATGATGCTGCGGCTATCTTTTGTGGCAACGTCGTACAGCAAAGGCACAAAAAAATCAGCCTGTGCATCGCCCTCGGGTGGCTTACGGAGCGAGCCGCTTGCACCGGGACTTTGTCCGCTATTGGTTGTGCTGGTCGCCCGGTCGCCCTCATACAAATAGCGTCGCTCGGCTTGCTCGAAAGTCTCACCCGGCAGGGCCTGAGCTTCGATAAGTTGGCGACGCTTTGCTCTGATTGCCTCCGTGCGTGCAGGATCAGTAAAATAGTTTAAGGTCTTAGCGGCAGTTGACATGGTTGCTAGGCTTCCTTTCTGTTAACATTCCGCCTGCGAGACGGGATTATTCATCGGCTGATACCTTTTGGTTGATTTCGTTTTCGCTGACCAAAAGCCTGGTGTTCATGCACCGGGCTTTTTTATTTCTTGCTTTTTGTCTGTTCTTTGGGTTTTAACTGTTTTACTCGGTTGAGATGAAGCTTGAGCAATTGCTTCCCGAAAATTCGGAACCAGGTGACTTGGAGAAATCAACGTTACCCGTTCCCAACCAGGCGGTAATGAGGCAGCCGCATTCTCGGCTGCATGCTGAGACTGGCGATATCTCTCTACCACTCGCCAAACGTCGCGTACCGCATTATTTACGGCTTGCCGTGTCCATCCGAATCGCTCCCCTATCGCCTGAAACGTCTGGCCATCCACAAGAGCAGCACGAACAGCCGTAAGGCGATCCTCAGAAATTTTAAGCAAAGGACAAACTGCCTCGAATTCCGCAGCGCTCATCCGTCTTTTTGCTCTCACGTTAATGCCCTGGAAAAAGGCGGGACCTCGCCCCGTCCGAATTATTTTGCAACAGCAGAAAGAATGTCCAAGACATCGAATTTATCGCCGGTGGCTCCTTTCAGGAAAGCGATAAGCGCGAAAGCGCTATCGCCGTCACTGCAAAATCGGCCATTCCGCAACCCTTGAATTACGGTTCGGCTTAGTTCATCGTTTTTCTTTCCATCTCTATAAAAACGGTTAAGCCAAGTCCCAACATTACCCGCGGCTTCAGCTCCCATGTCGAAAAGAGCCATCTGCGGACTGTACCCTCGCTCGAAAATACTTACATAGGCGTCACTCAATGCCTGAGCAACTGAACTCGGTGCAGATTTTCCCACATTCAGGGTGGCGTTGTCCTCGCTTCGTGGAGCACCCGAATATTCCTGCTCTCTCGTCTTTGGCTCCTGTCGCTTCCTGCTCGGCTTAACTTGCTCCTTGATAGATCCGGCCAAGTCGCGAGCATTAACTTTCCCTCTTGAATTTCTGAGGTCATCTACAAGCTCCTTAGCCTTCGCTGGATTGATCTTCTCTATTGTCTTGACCGTATTGATAATTTCTAAGTCAGCACTCACGTTCTCGGTGACGAGGCGTTTAGCCTGCTCCGGAAGCGTCAGTAAGGAAAGCATCTTGGAAAGCCACGCCCGGCTTTTCTGGTGTTTTACAAGCACTTCGTCAATACTGCCGAGTCGGTCAAGATCACGCTGAATCTTCTTTGCCTCTTCGATCTGTGTTAGGTTCTTGCGGTGAATGTTTTCGGCTAGTTGCGCATCTTCGGCTTCATCATCCGTCATGTCGCGAATATAGGCCGGAATTTCCTCTAGCCCTGCCAGTCGTGTAGCGCGATAGCGGCGTTCTCCTGCAATCAGTAAGTAACCGGTGGCGCTCGGGCGCAATAGTATGGGCTGCAAAAGGCCGCGGACCTTGATGCTCTCAGCCAATTCCTGAAGCGTATTTTCTTCATCCTCGAAAACTTCTCGTATCTGTACGCTGACCTCAATCATGTCGAGCGGGACTAGGGAATATTGCACCCCATTATCGTTAAAGAGAGAGTCAACACCTGCCCCTAGAACATTGGCGGCATCTGCAAAGGCGTTCGTTTTATGGATAGTCACGGTTCCTTCCTTTGGCTTGATTGATTTCGCGGTAGCTTTGTCTTTCGTCATTTGGCGAGCCTTCCTAGGACAGATGCGCATGCTGCGCGCCACTCCTGAGCAGCCTTTCTGTGTCCTTCTCCCCTAGCTCCAACCCATACAGGGCGGCGCATGGCAATTGCTTTCCGCACCGGCGCGCGCTCAGGAAGAGTCTCAGGCAAGATGGCTGCACCGTATCGCGCACGCAAGGCAGCCAACGCCTCTCGTTCTTCCATGCTGCGATTATTGGTTTTCATGGGTAGAATCCCCACATGTTGTAACCGGGGGTTAAAACCCTGCGTGCGGATAACGTGAATAGTCTGCATCAGGTCGGCAACGCCCGCCAGTTCGTATAGACCAACGGAAACTGGCGTCACAACATACTCGGAGGCTGCTAGGGACGCCATGAGTCGAATGCCTAGCAGCGGTGGGGTATCGATCAGGCAGAGATCGAAGCTCTCCGCGAACCTACGCAAAGCTTGCCCAGGGCGGCGAATAACTTGGTTCTCGGCCTTGTCTATTGAGAGCAACCCGTTATCTGCACGGATGACCGAAAGCTTATCGGTTATAACTCGCGGTGTAGCGCCGTTCGGCTCCGCATCGAACAGTTTCGAGGCGGCCAGGGTGGGGACTTCCCCTTCGGCGGGTGCAAAAGTTAACGTCAGGCTACCCTGCTTATCCATATCAACCAGCAAAACTCGCAAGTTCGATTCTAGGGCGGCATAGGCAAGGTGCACTGTCAAGGTGCTTTTACCTACGCCCCCCTTCTGATTCGCAACAGATAATATTTTCATATTCTTTCCTTCTCGTTTTTTAGTCCGCCGACCAGTAGAATGACGGATAGGTGCGCTTCGTTACTGCATCGCAGTTCGGCGTATACCGAGTATCAAAGTCTTTTCCCAGGTTGCCAATCAGCGTGACTCTATTCAACGTCGCCATGTTTAACTTCCACTAGGTTAATGGAATCCTAGGTGAATGTACGCTTTCTCAATTATTAAATTATAGGCGAATCGCGTCTATATGTCAACTATTGATTGTTGTCAATCTATAACAATATATCTAATAATACCAATCATTCCTGCATAGTTTGTATTAATCGGGATTAAGGGTTCAGGCAAGCGGTAATCTTTTTTTTGTGCGGCGTTAGTCGCTCATTGACGGTTTGATCTGGGCGTTGAATTGAATCGGTCTTAATGGGACGAGGGCTTGCGGTGCGGACAGTGTCGCAGGAAGCGGGGCGCGGTCAAGTAGACCGTGGAATAAATAGAGAGCGCAGCGAACGGTTTATGCCGCGAAAGCTACTTGTA
>JACCWK010000117.1 GCA_013697655.1 Nitrosospira sp. | reverse complement strand
TACAAGTAGCTTTCGCGGCATAAACCGTTCGCTGCGCTCTCTATTTATTCCACGGTCTACTTGACCGCGCCCCGCTTCCTGCGACACTGTCCGCACCGCAAGCCCTCGTCCCATTAAGACCGATTCACTTCAACACCAGGTCAAACCATCAATGGGCGGCTGCGCCGCATACAAAAAACACGACTCCCGCTACCCTGAACCCTTAATCCCGATTGGCACGGACTATGAGATACCATCTTTCGATATATACATTATCGACACACATAAACGATAATATCGTAGATGTTTGACAACTAAAAATGGTGACAAATAAAGCTGACCTTGCTATAATTTAATTATGGTCAACGTACAGCAGATCGCCCGCCTGGGACCGTTTTTCATTTCAAAAGAGAGTAGAAATGAAACTGTGCTAGCAACTTAAATTTTTTAAGCGTGTTGGCTTGAAGCGGGAGCGCACCACGAAAGCTACGCAGAGGAAAAAATTGGGCAAACCATCGAGCAGCCGAGGCAGGTTAAAAATTTGTTCCTGTCTCGGACAGATACAGGAGGAACACCATGAACAATATATACAAATTCCCCGGTGGCAAAGCGCCTTCTTTGACAAATGGTCTTACTAAAGTTAAAACGGTAATGCCTTTCGCTTCTATCGCAAAAGGTCTGTTAGCCGTTTTGTGGACGGTAGTCCGCACGCTACTTTTTTTCGTAATGTACTGGTTGCGTTTCCCCGTAATGTTTGTCTGTAATCTTGTTTTTATACCAATGCTGCTCGCTTTCTTATTCGTATGGTACGCCTTTCCGGACAAAGCAAACATGGTTTGGGGGTTTGGAACAGTTAGCTTTCTGGCGTTTATAGTTAAATGGAGCTACGACTTTTTCCTTATAGCAATTTCGCCCGAGAACGTAGTGAGGTCGCTGTAGCGTTCAGACGCTTTGAACAATTCAGAACGCGCAGGTATTACGCGCAGGGCAGGGCGGGTTAATGCTTTGCCTCGCCCAATCCGCTCATAACATTGCCTAATACCCCAACGAGATTCTCAAGTCCCCGAACCAGAAGCTTCAACTGTTCTTCGTTGGGCTCGATTGCATCGACCATGGCCAGGGTATCATCCAACGTAATCTCGCCGTATTTCATTTGATAATGGGCGACATTCAAGGCCAGCAATCGTGCGCTCTCGGCCAGCTGCTCCTGGGTAGACTGCTCGATCAACCGGTCGGCCAGCTTGTAATATCGTTCAAATGTCGCAAGATCCGCCATAAGGGTCCCTCAAAATGATGATGCAGAGCCATGCCTGGGCAGCGAGATTGATCGCCGTCGCCTTCTTTGGCTTATTCATTTCTCTGGCCCAGGCCGAAACCTTGACTGGCCAGGTCGTCAAAATTGCCGATGGCGGCACGCTGACCGTTCTGGATGCATCGAAACAGCAGCACAGAATCAGATTAACAGGAATCGATGCACCGGAGAGAAAGCAAGCCTTTGGCACCGTATCAAGGCAGCATTTGGCGGATTGGGTCTTTGGCCGCGTGGTGACGGTTGAATGGAACCAGCGCGACCGTTATCAGCGCATTCTCGGCAAGGTGCTGATTAACGGTGAGGATGCAAATCTCGAGCAGATCAGGGCAGGGCTCGCCTGGCATTACCGCCGGTATGCGCGAAATCAGGCGCCGGCCGACCGGGAGCGCTATGCGCTGGCTGAAGATCAAGCCCGACGCGCAGGTGTGGGACTATGGCGTGATGCAGCGCCGGTGCCGCCCTGGGATTTCCGGCGCGAGTGAAGCAGGACGGACGACTTTTATAGGTGCGGACGCTTTGAACAATCCGGAACACGCAGGTCCGTAGCCGGCTAAATCAAAAACGTTTTATATAGCCGTTCAGCGTGGCCCCGGAACCCACAAACCCGAGTGTGTTTAACCAGGCCGCAATTACGGAAGGTTTATGTCCTGCCGCATATTGCTGCGTAATTTCGGTACGATGCGCTTCCCACACTGCATCGTTCTTTATTTGCCAGACTTCGCGCGTATCGCGTTTTTTCTTGAGTTTGCGGGGAGGGTCAACTTTTGGCCGGGGCATCGTTACCAGTAACTTTTCTATGCCCGCCAGCAATGCCGTGATTGCGGCCTGCTGCGCAGGATCTACCCATATCGTTATCTGTTTTTTTCCGGCCTGGCGCATTTTTGCTTTGAAAGCTGCTTGCCTTTCTGCATTCGTTGCCATCGATAAGCCTCATTACGGGTAATGGGTGGTTCTGTTTGTTACTGGTAACGAGTATGCGGCATTACCAGTAATGCGTCAAATTATTTATCGTGGAAATTATTGAAATGAAAAAGCGTTGACAATGCAGACGGCCAGATCCACGCCTAAGACAGAGTAGATTTTCGCGCCCGCGAAAATATCGTCCAGTTCGCTTGTCGCTGTCACAGGCCACGCCAGCCGCCCCAGCATCCGGGCGGTACGCTTTGCCTGTCATGTCCTGTGATCCCGCAAGAGCCTTGCGGCCACGCCGCGCTTGACCCCCTGAACCCTGACGGCACAAGCCGATAACCACCCCGCAGGAATCCCCCAGCAAGGCCCCCCAATCGCTTGCGAGGAGGACTTGCTGGGGGATATAAACATTCATGCGGGGCGCAAAATCGGCTCTGCATGTGCCTGCTTAACGCTACCCCACCCATTCCCAACCCTTGCCCGTGAGGGCAAGGGCTTTCCCCCACCCCCGCCGCCCCGGGGCGGAGCGAGGAAGTCCGAGCGAAAGGATGTTTATTTAAACCCATCGCAAGGAGCCCAACATGAAAACCAGCACCAAAAAGGATTTGTACGCACAGGTTACGGATTCGATTATCGCCATGATGGAAGCAGGCACGACCCGCCACCTCAAGTGGGCACGAACAGGGCATGGCATTCCCTGTAATCATAAGACCGGCGCAGCGTATCAAGGGGTCAACGTCCTGTTGTTGTGGGCGGATGCGGCAGCGAATGGCTATACGTCAGACCGTTGGTTGACCTACAAGCAAGCGGTGGAGATGGGTGGGCAGGTGCGCAAAGGCGAGAGAAGCGTTACTTGTGTTTTTTTCAAGACGCTTGAGCGTGCATCTCAGGCTGAAAACGACGACACCGACCCAAGCGAATCTTTTCGCGTCATCAAACCGTTCTGGCTGTTCAATCTTGACCAGATAGACGGCATTGACAAACCACAGGCTATCGGTGCGCTTGATGAGTTCCAGCAGATCGAGGCCGCAGAAAGTATTTTAAGGCAGTCTGGCGCCGTGATCCGCGAAGAAGGGGAGCGCGCATTTTATCGTCCTTCGACCGATGAAATTTATCTACCGGAACGCACCCGCTTTTCTTCCGGGATTGAGTTCTACAGCGTGGCCCTGCATGAATTGACCCATTGGTCGGGAGCGAAACACCGGCTGGCGCGTGACTTTGCGAAACGATTTGGCACACAAGACCTTGCTTTCGAGGAATTAATAGCTGAGCTTGGCAGTGCTTTTCTGACCGCAGAGCTTGGCTTTTCAGCAGTCACCATCCCCAATCATGCCGGATACGTTGAATCGTGGCTGAAAGTGCTAAAAAACGACAAACGCGCTATTTTCACCGCGGCCAGTCAAGCGAGCAAGGCGCATCAGTACATCATGTTGCTGATGAGAGAATCGATCGCGGCGTAGCCGTGGAATAGGGCAGGGGGGGTTTGCCCCCCTTGTTCTACTTTTTTCCGGCGCCGTTGACCGCCGCCTTGAGTGCCGCACCGGGTTTGAATGCGGGAATCCGGGATGCGGCAATTTTCAGTTCTTCACCTGTCTTTGGATTGCGGCCGGTACGTGCGGCACGGCTGCGCACCTCAAAAGTGCCGAATCCGATCAGAGCAATGGATTCCCCTTTTTGGAGCGTATCGGAAATGACTTCCGTCAATGCCGCGACAGCGCGGGCTGCGTCGGCTTTGCTAGAGTCGGTTTTGGCGGCCATTGCTTCAATAAATTCGTTTTTGTTCATTTTTGAAAACTTCCTTTTCAGTCACGGTTAATTGGCTTTATAACATTTTCCGGCTGGAGATCACGAAATAGCGCTACGGGTTTCGCGGTTTGTTCTTTAGCGCGCCTGAGCGATGGGCACATCGCTCCAGCTTGTCGTATAGCAGGGCGACATGCATTCCCGGCGCATTCCCCAAGACCTGCGGGTCCCGGCAGAGGCGATGGCGACCGTGTTGCGCCCATAGCGCTGGTTCAGCCTATCCAGCGCTTCCATCAGCCGATCCGATTTCTCGCCCGCGCCATGTTCGATGAATAGCGAGCCCTGGCTCACCCTTGCATCACCGATGCCGATCAGTATCACACCCGCTTTCTTGTAGGTAAAGCCGGGCCGATAGATTTTCTTGAGTCCATATAGTGCGGCACGTACCAGCAAGCGCGTGTCGCAGCTCGCATTGGGCAGCGGAATCGTGATGCTGTTGCTGTATTGCGGATCTTGTTCACGGAAAGGATTGGTCTCGATGAACACCTGCACGGCCTCACACACGGAGTGCTGCCGGCGCAGCTTTTCCGCAGCAGTGGCAATGTAGCTGGTAACCGACTCGCCCAGTTCGGACTGTGTATGGACCCGTTGTCCGAACGAGCGGGACGAGACAATCTGTTTGCGGGGTGCGGTGATTTCTTCCAGGTCCAGGCAGGAGAGGCCGCGTAGCTCGTTGCCGGTGCGCTCCATCACGACACCGAATTTGGCGCGGAGCCACAAGGGTGGGGCTTCGCGCAGCGCTTTCACTGTCTTGATACCGGCTTCATGCAGGTGCGGGCTCTGTTGCAAAAATTGGTTTTTGACGAAAAGTGGCTTCAAAAAATGGCGTAAAACCGCCATTCAGAAAAGTCAAAAAAGCTTGTTTTTTGATTTTTGCAACAGAGCCCCGCAAAGGACCGGTGACGATCAGCGGTCCGGCCTTTAACGAAGCGGTTGATCGTTATCGGGAGCTGAAGGCCTTCGGCATGCGCGAGTTGGATTTTACCGGCATTCCCCCAGTGCGCTTCAAAAATATTGCCCGCCACGCCGGCATGATCTCCATGCACAAGATCGCCCGTATGCCGGAGAGCAAGCGCACCGCTATCCTGGTGGCGTTCGCCAAGGCGTATGAAACCATCGCCCTTGATGAGGCCTTGGACGTGCTGGATTTACTGATCACCTACATTGCCGGTGAGGCAAAAAAATTAGGGCAGAAAAAACGACTACGGACATTGAAGGATCTGGATAAATCAGCGCTGGCCCTGGCGGAAGTCTGCGCCTTGATACTCAACGAGAACATGCAAGATGCGCTGTTGAGGTCAGCTATCTTTGCCAGAATGTCGCGTGAAAAACTGGTGGAATCCATTGCCACTATTCATAAACTCGCACGACCCTACGACAATAACTTTCAGGATGAAATGGTGGAGCAGTATGGCCGGGTCAGGCGCTTCTTGCCGAAATTACTGTGTGATATCGGGTTCAAAGCGGCTCCGGCAGGCAAAGCGACTTTGGAATCCCATCAATATCTGGCCAGTCTATTGGAATCGCGCAAGCAGCTACTGGAAGAGGCTCCTCTGGATATTGTTTCCAATCCCTGGAAACGTCTGGTGTTCGACAAGGAAGAGCGAGTGACCAAGCGAGGCTATACGTTGTGCTTTCTCGATAAGCTGCAAGATAGCCTGCGCCGCCGTGATGTCTACGTCGAGAACAGTGACCGCTGGGGTGATCCAAGGGCCAAGTTGTTGCAAGGCGCTGAATGGCAGGCCAACCGCATTCAGGTGTGCCGGTCACTCGGTCACCCACTGAATCCCAGGGAGGCCATCGCTGGCCTGGTGCGCCAACTGGATGCCACTTTCAGACAGGTGGCGGAAAACTTCGATGACAACAAGGCGGTTGAGCTGGATCTGTCTGACAAACGTCCCTCACTGACGATCACGCGCTTTGACAAATTGGATGAGCCACCCAGTCTCACCTTGCTATCGCAACAAGTTGACGGCTTGCTGCCCAGTGTGGACCTTACCGAGCTGCTGTTGGAGATCCATGCCCATACCGGCTTTGCCGACGAATTTACCCATGTCAGTGAGTCCAATGCCCGCGCCGAGGACCTGACTGTGAGCGTTTGCGCCGTGCTATTGGCGGAGGCCTGCAACATCAGCTTGGAACCGCTGATCAAGCACCAGGTGCCTGCGTTAACCCGACACCGCCTGAACTGGGTCAAGCAGAATTACCTGCGGGCCGAAACGCTGGTGAAGGCCAATGCCAAACTGGTGGACTACCAGTCCACCTTATCCCTGGCCAGAAAATGGGGTGGCGGTGAAGTCGCTTCGGCTGATGGCATGCGGTTTGTTACGCCCATCCGCACCATCAATGCCGGACCCAATCGAAAATACTTTGGCTCCAGCCGCGGGATTACCTGGTACAACTTTCTCTCGGATCAGTTCTCCGGCTTCCACGGCATTGTTGTTCCGGGAACACTACGGGACTCCATCTTTGTGCTGGAGGGTCTGCTGGAGCAGCAAACCGGCCTAAACCCGGTGGAGATCATGACCGATACCGCCGGTGCCAGCGACATGGTGTTTGGCTTGTTTTGGCTGCTGGGCTATCAGTTTTCACCGCGACTGGCTGACGCCGGTGAATCCGTCTTCTGGCGCGTGGACAAAGAAGCGAACTACGGTGTATTGAATGACCTGGCTCGTAGCTGCGCCAATCCCCAAAAGATTGAGCATCACTGGGAAGACATGATGCGCATTGCGGGTTCGCTCAAGCTGGGTACCGTGCAAGCCTCCGAGCTGATCCGATCGCTACTAAAAAGTGATCGTCCTTCCAGTTTGGCACAAGCGATCATTGAAGCTGGCCGGATCAACAAAACCCTGTACCTGCTGAACTACGTGGACGATGAAGATTACCGCCGCCGAATTCTGACCCAGTTAAATCGCGGCGAAGGCCGCCACGCGGTCGCACGGGCCATCTGTCACGGTCAGCGCGGTGAAATCCGGAAGCGGTACCGGGAGGGTCAGGAAGATCAACTTGGCGCGCTGGGCTTGGTGACCAACGCTCTGGTGCTGTGGAACACAATCTACATGCAAGCCGCCCTGGATCACTTGAAGCAACAGGGCGAGGGCGTGAAAGAAGAGGACGAAGCTAGACTATCCCCACTCAGCCATAAACACGTGAACATGCTGGGTCACTACTCGTTTACCCTAGCGGAACAAGTGCTGAATGGGCAGCTCAGACCGTTAAAGCAGCCATCGGAGCTGGACGAATGGCCTTAGCGTACGTTGTCGTTCCGTTGGACTTCAAACCCCTGTCCCAGCAGCTTCTGATAATCGTGCGCACAGTACTGGCTGCCCCGATCCGAGTGGATAATCAACCCTTTCGCCGGGCGCTTGGCGGAAACAGCACGGAACAGTGCCTGCATCACCAGGTTTTTGGTCACGGGGTCCCCTCGTTTTCAGTGCAATAAGTGACGGTACGAAAAACCAATAACGACGCGGGAGTGTTCCCGTAAAGTATTGATAATGGTGATATTGCTGTTCAATCTGGAATGCGGGTTTTTAGGGCGTGAACGTGATCGACTTCAACTGGCGGCGATAGTTTTGGCGAATATTAGCGGCGGTTCCAGATCAAATGCTGGCGCAGGAATGAGTGCGTAAGCTTACTATTAATATAGCATATCTGTCTGCTTCCTGATTACTTGGAAAGCGACGCCAATGGTAACTGGTTTTCGCTGCCAGAGCGGGATATCACTCTAG
This sequence comes from Nitrosospira sp., assembly GCA_013697655.1. Lineage (GTDB taxonomy): Bacteria > Pseudomonadota > Gammaproteobacteria > Burkholderiales > Nitrosomonadaceae > Nitrosospira. Next base: position 2,351 of record JACCWK010000117.1, on the reverse strand, counting down.
GACCCATGCGGGTTTTCAGGCGATGAGACCGTGAACAGAAATCAGTTTGAACTCAATAAATTGCACAATCCCCTCTAGGCTGGGCGGGGTTCTCCAAGCGTCACTTACTGCACTGAAAACGAGGGGGCCCCTTTATTCCGCGATTCCGCGAAATATGGGCGCTTCAGTGGTACATTTTTACACCGCTATTTACACTCCTATCATGTTTTGCGCCGAAGTGCTGTGATCTTGACATAGAAGTTTATTTTTTTAATACTTAACATGTTTACATGTTGAAAGGCTTACATGTTCAAAATTGCAATTATTGGACAGAAGGGTGGCGACGGCAAAACCACCCTTACTCTTGGTCTTGCCGTAGCGGCAACAGAAGCGGAGCAGAGCGTCGCAATTATCGATCTTGATCCTCAAGCCAATGCAGCAAACTGGAAAGATCGACGCGTCACTGAGAACCCAGCAGTCATTTCTGCCCAAGTGAGCAGACTTAAACAAACGATCCAAACTGCCCAGGACTACGGTGCAGACTTGGTTTTAATTGATACGCCGGGTCGATCAGACAGCGCGGCGATTGAAGCGGCCAGGAACGCTGATCTAGTTTTGATTCCAGTTCGTCCACAGATTTTTGGTCTTGAAACTTTAAAGGGGGTACGTGACCTGCTTCGCGTTGCTGGTGATCCGCTCGCCTACGTCGTTGTTAATGGTATCCATCCTCAAGTCACCAAGGGAGTAGAAACAACTAGAACGCTTATCGAAACCACTTTCGGATTGAAAGTGGCCCCTATGCATTTGTGCCAGCGTGGTAGTTACGCAGAAGCACCGACTATCGGCAGGAGTGCACAAGAGCTAGATCCTACAGGCAAAGCTGCTGACGAACTACGTCGCCTTTACATGTTTACATTTGAACTTCTCAATAAATTAGATGGTGAACATTATGAGCAGAAATAACATGGCAGCGTTACAAAACGCTCTTAAGACGAAGTCTGAGCCAGCATCATCTGCTCCAGGAGCGGTTATTACGCAGACCACGCCGGCGAGTTATAAAGCGCCAAGCAGGACTGGAAAAACAAATCTAACGGCATATTTGTCACAAGATTACAAACGGAATATGCGCCTGATTCAGGCTAAGACTGGGGAAAGCTTACAAGACCTCATTGCTGAGGCGCTTAATGATTTATTCACCAAGTATGATGTACCCACGATTGATCGAGAATAAGAGTCACATGTGCACATGTTGACTCTTTAAAATTCATGTGCTCGAAGTTAAGGAGCGCGCAGCGGGGTTAAGTAAGTCGTATTTCTGCTTATGTGGAAAAGATAGCTGGATGAAAAAGATAAAGTCACCAGAAATCCCGCCTTCTTTGGACGGGGATACCCAGAATCGGATTGACAAAGCACAGAAAACCGCTCATGCCCGCAAGCGGGAAGAACTAGCCGGCTTGCATGCAAAGGGACAATTAGCTCTATGGCCCGAAAATGAGCGTGGCATACCAAACGAGTTGGTCCGATGTGCCGTATTCTCAGCCAAGAATCGCAAGGAAAGACGAACAGTCTACCGAGCGAACGCACCACTGATCGTGCCTGTCATTGGTGGTGGAGAGGTGATTTACATTGGCGAGGAACTACGCCAGGACGATGAAACCGTCTGGATGCAATTGGTGCACCTAGCTAAGGAAGCCCGCTCTGAGTCCGTGAGCTTCACACCCTACAGCTTCTTAAAGACAATCAAATGGCCAATCAAGGGGGCGAGCTATACCAGGCTTTTAACCTCAATCCGGCGCTTAGCTACCAGCGGTTTAGAAATCTACAGCAACCGTTTCGACAAAGGGGTAAGCACTAAACTCATCGCTAAATACGAGTATTCCAAGGGCGCCGATACTCCATGGAAGGTACAGGTATTCAATAAAGACGATGAGTTACTTTTTTTATTCGATAAACTCTACAGCCGATTAGATTGGGAAACGCGGCTAGCACTACCGGAAGGAGTTACAACTTGGCTGCACGGATTTTTTTCGTCTCACCGAGAGCCATTCGACCACAAAATTGAAACGCTCGCGATTGGAGCAGGCCTCTCGCTCGAGTCTACAGAGGATGAATACTTCGATGAAATCACGCGCATTGCGAAACGCAAAACACGGCTACGAGAAGCAAAAAGAATTATCACAAAAGCGCTAGAAGCACTCCAAGAAACTAAGTTTCTTAAAAGTTTCGAAGTTACACGCAATGGACTTGGGGTACGACAACGATTCCTTCATTTTGGTGCCATAAGGCGGGTAAGCCATGATTTGAGCTAGCCCGTAGAGCAGCAAAGCCCGTTATTACCAGCGTCGTTCCGGATCATCCACTGAAATCATATC
>JACCWK010000011.1 GCA_013697655.1 Nitrosospira sp. | reverse complement strand
CGCTTCAAGTGCTCATGGTTGACGTTATCAAAAAATCCCTTGATGTCCGCCTCTACGATCCACTGTGTGCGCTCCACCGTAATGATTTCCGTCAGGCGTTTCAGCGCTTGATGCGCGTTGCGTCCCGGGCGGAATCCATACGAGCACTCTCGAAACTCGGGTTCCCAGATCGCCTGCAAAATCAGACTGGTCCGATCTTGCACGATTCTATCTTCAAAACTGGGGATTCCTAATGCGCGGCGACCGCCGTTCGACTTGGGTATATACACTCGCCTCACCGGCTTGGGTCGATACCCTAAACGGCGCACTCTGGCCGACAGATCACCCAGTCGTGCAGTCAATCCATCGCCACCATATTCCACCTTGCGCACCCCATCAACTCCAGACGCCTTGTTTGCTGCCTGGCGCTCGAAGCTCGCGTTTAATCCCGCGGGATCAAACAAGCATCCCTAACAGCGAATTGTACTTTCGCTGCGGGCTTTCACGCGCCCACTGTGTGAAACGAGTAAGTTGTGTTGTCATGAACATAGTCCGCTCAGTGTCGGGTCATGTATCCATTACCCGTTATCTCAAACCGACACCCCTTGGCTCCATCTGCATTACCAGACTTCATCGCTACTATGGGCATCTCCGACTTCCGATGGCCTCTACCTCCTTTCTCGCGGGTTAGGCTTGGCTAGAGGTGCGCTTGAGCGCCGACCACCGGATCTCCCTGGTTGGGGCTTACCACCCCATCCTGTTACTCTTTTACAAACGAATCCTTACGCCTATCCAACTAGAGCAACTGAGGACACGTAAAACTATTTTTCCAGTGCTTCAAGACGATCGTTCAACCGCTTAATTTCCTCCTCTGCCACAACCTGCTTTGTTACATCGTATTGCACACCAAGATAGTAGAGTATCCGCCCATTCGAATCGAACAACGGAATAACCTTTAGGTGATTATAGAATAACTCGCCATTTTTTCGATAATTCCTGAGTGTAACCTCAATAGGTTTTGAGTCGCTTATCGCGTCATGCAGCCGCGATTTCTCTTCTTGTTCCGTGTCGCTGCCTTGCAGGAAACGACAATTTTTACCTATCGTCTCTTCCTGTGTGTATCCCGTCATGACTTCGAAAGCCCGGTTTGCGTAAACAAGCGACAGATCTTCCATGTCGGGATCGGCCAGCGTTACGCCATTGACGCAGGAATCCAGGATAGCGCACAGGATTCGGGGAATTAATCCAGGATCTTTGTCATCCATGAAAAGCATTATTCTCTCCTATATTATTTTCACTTATGCCTGTCGAACGGGAGCCGATAAACCATGGCAATCAAGTCTGAGCGGAATTATCTGAAAGTTCTGTTTCAACCAGTTTCTTTATATTTCTTACCGTCTTTTCGGTACCTTCCTGAACGGCTATACGAATAAGTTTCTCGAAAGGTCTCATGAAGACATCGAGGCTAAGGAGCTCGAAAGTGAATGTGATGCGGCTTGCCGATGATGGGGTTGCTAATTCAAGTATATAGTCGCATCGGTAGGGGTTGGATACGCCTTCGAAGCAAATGCGCTGGCTGGGCTGAAAAGCCATAACCTTGAAAGTTGACTCCGAGCGTCGGCCCTGATCTACACGGACTTGGTGGCACATCGTTCCTACTTTCACGGGCCCTTCGGTCAGGGGCTTTAATTCGACCACTTCTGGCGACCATCTAGGATAATTTGTGAGAAAATTGGCACCCACAAAATCAAAAATATCTTTGGGTGGCCGTTGAATCAAAGCGTTGGCTTTACCGACGACACGAGTGTCCTTGAGCAAACCGAACATACAGCTGTCTCCTGCTGAATTTAATTAGCCGCTGCGATAATCCGAAACCGTATACCCGAAGTATGGTATGGGTTAGATGAACCCGGGTGGATCGTTGTGGTGCAGTATGTCATCTATATTAACCCGCTTGCAAGTCGGGATAATATTGGAGTTGATCCGCTCGACATAATTTCTCAAGTTATCCTTCGATAAATTTGTACATGGCGCAGGAGAAATTACGCCTATAGTGGGCGAAGTGGCGCGAAATGCGCCAGAAAGCACCTCAAGAGAGGCGAGAATACTGGGCTGCAATTCGCAGGTTTGCTAATGGTTTTAAGGTCGAGACGGTCTTGCCAAAAGGGGTATAGCTCAACTCGGCGGTGAATGCCTGATTGTTTGGTTTGCCGGTCCGGCTGCCGCTGATAGGGTCGGTAGAGAAATATATGACGTTATCGGCTGTCCCTGAAGTTTGTCCATAAAACATACTAAGACCATAGGTTTGCTGGAAGGTATGCGCTGTCCTAATACGGACCGTATCCAGGCTGCCATTCCGTTTATCTGCCAATCCTAGCGCCAAGCTGGCATTCATGTTTCGATTCTCGCGAATGTAATTGGCATTGAGTTCAAAGATGTGGGCGAGATTGGCGAGATATTGATAGGTGGCATCAAATCCAATATCGGTAAACTGGTCAGTTCCAGCGCCTTGTAACCGCTGCGGATTGACGTTTGCTTGCATGCCAAAAGACCCGATAGCACCATAGTGCCCATGGTGAGTATGCTGCAGAGCAACCCGCCAGTAAGGTGCGCCACCGTCGATTCGATTTTGGCCGGGTCGAATGTATTCACCGTTTGCTGCACGTTCCTCGGGAGGCTGGTGTAACCCCCCTTCAACGTATAAAAGATTATTCCACATCATATAGGCAGTCACCCCGCCAACTTGTCCAGCCAATGATTCGATCAATGTTCCTGCGGCCGGGGTGGGCGCTAAGGCTGACGATGTTGCAGGCAAGCTCCATGCCGGCGTGGTATTCCAAAGATCTGAAACAGTAGGGGAATTGTTCGCCGAGATACCATAAACAAATTGCTGGCCGGACAGGCTTGCCTGATCCGCCAAACGAATGTCGGTGTTATCGAGGATCAAATTTGTTTTTGCCACCCCATCAAAAGTCGTTTGCACGAAAGCACCCACGTTGGAGGTCACACGGCCGGCATAAAAAATAGAGGCCTGATCCATGGCGGCATTATTATTGGTACCGAAGTGATCCGCCGCACCGCCAGGCTACCTCCCCCGGTTTTGCATGCTCTCCCTATTGTTAAATGCGCTGCGCGAACACATCGGGCTTTGGCGATGCATCATCATTCCAGCAGCCGTTGCGCGCAGAACTGTCTCAGGGAGTACGGGCCAGGTGAAGCCAGATTTCATTGCGCCGTAAGAACCATGGCGTGAACGGCGGGTTGTAGCGGGAATACACGGCTTCGCCCACCGGGACCAGATCAGCAGCGCGCAGTGCAGCCTGCAGTTTGGCGAGGTGCTCGTTGTAGTTGCCGTCGGACCAAAATCCAGAGTATCGGATAACTGCCACGCGACTGGGCCCAATGTCGCGCAGCGTGACCCGCGCGTCCAGTGGTTCCGGTGCGCTGGCCATAGTGACTCCCTTGGGCAGCACGAACTGCACTTTGAAGCCGCCCGGCGCGGGAATCTGGGTGACGGGTGCGGTCATCTCCAACTTGACCGGTTCTGGAACTTGCGTCACTGGCGCGGTCATCGCTAATTTGCGTTCGCCCTTGTTCTTGCCAAAGATATAGCCCGCCAGGATGGGGAATGCGAGATTTCCGGCTTCAGCAGCAGGCCCGGGCACCACGACCTCAGCGACGGTGTAGGCGTCGTACTCGCGAACCTCGATGTCATCAAGCTTCTGGACAACCTTGTAGTCGGGTTCTTCGGTGGCGTGGCTGGTCATTGGAAATGCGAAGAGGAAAAGACTGCATAGCGCGGCCCACACGGGAAGGCTGTGCCTCAAACGCTTATCGGTCCCCGCGCCGTGCAGGTCCTGACAGTCCATTGTCATGTTCGGCGGTCCGTGTGGTTGGGGCTTTGCAGTATGGGGGTGTACGCCCAAACCGTCGAAATTTCCGAGGGGCAGTATGATATTCGCAACCTATTGATGGAGTGAGATAATTCATTGTATAAAAAAAATAGTTGTTAGAGGTTATTAGCCTGATAGACATAAACACCGTACAAGACATAAGTAAATTGTGTGAATTTCTGGCGAAAAGTGACTTAAAGGCATAGTGGGAGCGAAGCTATAATTTGAGGACATTTAGAGAAATAAGATAAATATTCCCCTTCTGACACTGCTCAAATCACTTTCCTATGCGCTTTCACATATTCACGTAGCGCAGCATTGATTCGACTCTGATATCGTTTACCGGTACCCTTAAAAAAGTTCAGCACATCCACATCCAGGCGCAGCGTAACCTGCTGCTTGTTTTCGGCGGGAACTAATGCATCTGGCCGTGTCCATTGCACCGTTCCAGTTTGACGCGGAATATCGCTGTAGTCAATTTCCGCATCCGGCATGGTTTCGATTGCCTTTAGCCGGTTACGTTGCTCATCGGTCAGCGGTAGAGGGTTTTTCAGATCAAGTTTGAATTTTACAGTATTGCGCACGCTCATCGGCATCTGCCTTTCTCGCTGAAATCAATCGGATTATCTCATCATCTTGCCCCCGCACGGTGTAGACGACCGTCAGTAAAACGGGTTCGACCAAGCCCACGGTTTTCCAGCGATCCTCACCATAGACTTCCCTGCCATCGAAGGTCTCGATGCGACTCGGGTCAATGAAAACTCGGGCGGCATCCTCAAAGCTGACGTTATGTTTGCGAAGATTCGTTTCCGCTTTATCTAGATCCCACTCAAATTCCATAAATTAAACTTGTACTACATTTGTAGTTACATTGCAATGTTAGGCTTACAACCCTTTTATGTTGCCGGCATGCATCTGATGCGTTTGTCGAGCTATGGCAAAGGCAAAGATCGACGGTTTGCCGTGCTGGTGTTCAGGGACCCCCGTGGCGGCGTTCCAGTCAAATATAGCGGCCCTCGACGCAGTCAATGAATCGGTTCCATCACGAATCACTCGACGCAGATGCCCGGCACGGCGACCTTGCGGAACAAGTGTGGCGAAGCTACTGCACTGGACGGGTAGTTTCCCAACTGGTTCTGGAATTCCGGGTTGCCGAAAGCACGCTTGAAATGCGCGGCAGACTCCCACACGGCGTAGTTCAAAAAGACACAACTCCCCGCGATGCCTCGGTGAAGTTGGGTCGAGATGTAGCCGGGCTTGTCCGGCGTCAATTATCTTGACCGGTTGACGTCAATTACCCTGGCCGGTTTTGGTTAAAAGAAATGGGTTACTTTTTTAAGCTCTGTTTTTTCCGATAGCTTTCTCCTTCTATTTCAATAATGGTG
>JACCWK010000258.1 GCA_013697655.1 Nitrosospira sp. | reverse complement strand
GCGCCACGACGCAGTCGAGCAATTTTGCTATGATTCATCCGGGCTGACCTCTCTGTGGTTTGTTTTTCGTTTCGCAACAAAATCCTACCACCGCGAGCCGTCAGCCCGCTACTTTAACCAGTCAGTTAAATGCTTAAACTTGTGGCATGAGCGTCAGGCTCGTCTTGTCGAAGTAACCGGAAAGCGCGATATAAGCTTCCAGCACGGCCGGTGCGTTGGCCAGTCCTGCATAAAGATTCGGCACGAAACGAAGTTTTTGCTGCGCGCCGGCCAGAATGGAACGGGCTGCCTCAGGCGCTGTCTCTGGGGTGTGAAATACGTAATTGGTCATACCAGGCTCCTTGAAAAAATAGCGTGAACTTGCTGGGACGTTCCGCCGACTAATTAGTATGAGAGTTCAACATCGGCATATATGGCGTTGTCCAGCAATACAGTCAACAGTCGTAACAGTGTCAGAATTTCTTACACAAGCTGGTGTGTGACTTTTTACGATCGACTAAGCATCGGTTTGTCATGGCTGCTGAAGATGCTCTCATGGCTCTTAGGATTCTGTACTCCATTAAAACCTCAGCAGCACGTATCAGGACAGCGTGCAATGTATTGATGCAGCACCATGACTGACATCGTCTACAAGAATCGGCGAACCAATGCGGGAAATAGTGCCGAGAAAAAACGAAGTGTCGTATCCGTATTTACTTGACTAAACTCAATCAACTCAGCAGTTGTTCATAAGTTCGGCTCTGTTTTTCATTGGGTTCTTGTGCTCAGCCAGAGAATCATCGCCAGATCGTCATCTACGACAAGCGATATAAAAGCGGGGTGCAAGTGTAAGAATTGCCAGGTCTGTTGCGACTCTAAAGATAAATCGCGGTCACTTGGCCGTCATTGCAACTCACAAGGAATCATTATGCATGCCATATTGCCCTTATTACAGGCAACCGAGTTTCCAGCTCTGCGTCGCCACCAGCTGACGACACTTCAGGTCAATCTAGGCTACCGTTGCAATCAGTCTTGCATCCATTGCCATGTCAATGCGGGCCCCAATCGCCGCGAGATGATGGATAGAGACATGCTCGCACTCATTCCCGAGGTGCTTAAGGCACGCGCTATTACGACACTCGATTTGACTGGTGGTGCACCCGAACTGCACGACGGATTCAGGCAACTGGTACGTGAGGCGAGAGCCTTGGACGTGAGGGTCATCGACCGCTGTAACCTTACTATCCTGTTCGAGCCAGGACAGGAGGATTTGGCCGAATTCCTGGCCGCGCAGCAAGTGGAAATAATTGCTTCTCTGCCCTGTTATTCGGTAGAGGATGTTGATCGCCAGCGGGGCGAGGGCGTGTTTGACAAAAGTATCGCTGCGCTGAAGAAGTTGAATGTTCTGGGCTACGGGCAGGAAGGCGCTGGTCTCGTTCTCAATCTGGTCTACAACCCGCAGGGGCCAGTATTGCCGCCGAATCAGCAGAAGCTCCAGGCTGACTACAAGCGTGAGCTTTGCACGCGTTTCGGCATTGTGTTCAACGAGTTGTTTACGCTGGCGAATATGCCGATCCAGCGCTTCGGCTCGATGCTGGTCTCCAAGGGGCAATTTAACGACTACCTGCGCCTGCTTAAGGAAAACCACGCTGCCGGCAATCTGCCCCAGGTGATGTGTCGCAGCCTCATCAGCGTTGATTGGCAGGGATTTCTCTACGACTGCGACTTTAATCAGCAGCTGGAATTGGGCTTGCAGGATGCACGTTTTCACGGTTCCCGACCGCATCTGCGGGATCTGTTGCACGTCGATCCGCAGGACGCACAGATCCAAGTCGCTGGCCACTGTTTTGGCTGCACGGCGGGGGATGGTTCGAGTTGCGGCGGGGCATTCAAAGAAAATCTTGCATGAAGAAGCTGGCGAGTGCCCTGATTGTTGCTGCGCTCGTTACAGCATTTTTCGCATTCGATCTTGATCAGCAACTCACGATCGAAGGACTGAAAGCGAGTCTCGGTATGATAGCCGAATGGCGTAGTCACTCGCCGTTCGTGGTCGGGATGGTGTTCTTTGCCACCTACGTGCTGGTCGCCGCTTTGTCATTGCCGGGAGCAGCTGTCATGACCTTGGCTGCTGGAGCCTTGTTCGGCCTGGGCTGGGGCATAGTATTGACTTCGTTTGCTTCCAGCATCGGAGCCTTGTTGGCTTTTCTGGTGGCGCGTTATTTGCTGCGCGATCTGGTGCAGGCGCGCTTTGGTGAGCGGCTCAAAACAGTGAACGAGGGTATCGCACGTGAAGGCGCATTCTATCTTTTTACCCTGCGCCTGGTGCCAGTGTTCCCATTCTTCCTCATCAACTTGCTGATGGGGCTTGCCCCGATGCGCGCACTGACTTTTTACACGGTGAGTCAGGTTGGCATGTTGGCAGGAACCGTGGTGTTCGTGAATGCCGGCACACAGCTTGCGCAACTGGATAGCCTTTCGGGAATTTTGTCACCAGGGCTTCTGCTTTCTTTCACGCTCCTGGGCATTTTTCCATGGCTATCCAAGCGCGCTATTGGCGTGTGGCAACGCCGCCGGGTCTATGCGCGCTGGCCGCGGCCTGCCCGTTTCGACCGTAACCTGGTGGTAATCGGCGCAGGTGCGGCGGGGCTGGTCACCGCCTACATTGCAGCTGCGGTCAAGGCCAAGGTTACGCTCATCGAAGCCGGCAAGATGGGTGGCGACTGTCTCAATTACGGCTGTGTGCCAAGCAAGGCGCTGATCAAGAGCGCCAAACTCGCGCATCAGATACGTCATGCCAATCGCTATGGCCTGGAAGCTACCGAGCCGTGCTTTTCGTTCCGGCAGGTGATGGCCCGTGTGCACGAGGTGATCCGTGCGATTGCGCCACATGACAGCGTTGAGCGTTACACGGCCTTGGGGGTGGAAGTGCTGCAGGGTTATTCGCGTATCAAGGATCCATGGACGGTTGAGATCAAATTTTCCGATGGGACCAGCCGCTGCCTGACGACCCGCAGCATTGTGGTTGCTGCTGGAGCACAGCCTTTCGTGCCGCCCTTGCCTGGCATCGAGGAAGTCGGTTATGTAACCAGTGACACATTGTGGGATGAATTTGCCAAGCTCGACGCACCGCCAGCGCGTCTGGTGGTGTTGGGTGGTGGGCCGATTGGCTCGGAGCTTGCACAAGCGCTTGCCCGCCTTGGTTCGCATGTCACTCAAATCGAGATGGCGCCGCGCCTGTTGATCCGCGAAGACGAGGCAGTCTCGGTACTGGCACGTGCGGCGTTGGAAGCTGATGGCGTCATTGTACTCACCGACCACAAGGCGCTACGTTGCGAATGTGAGGGCGAAGAAAAATTCATCGTGATCGAGTATGCGGGTCAGATCAGACGCATCGCCTTTGATACGCTGGTTTGCGCCGTAGGGCGCGTGCCGCGTCTGACCGGCTACGGCCTGGAAGAGCTTGGCATCCCCACTCAACGTACTGTCGTCACCAATGAATACCTGGAGACACTTTACCCAAACATTTTTGCAGCTGGTGATGTAGCTGGCCCTTATCAGTTCACGCATATCGCTGCATATCAGGCATGGTACGCGGCGATTAATGCGCTGTTCGGGGATTTCAAGAAGTTCAAGGTGGACTATCGCGTGGTGCCATGGACTACCTTCATTGATCCGGAGGTGGCACGGGTTGGTCTGAATGAACAGGAAGCCAAGGAAAAAGGCATCGCTTGTGAGGTGACGCGTTACGGCTTCAACGACCTTGACCGCGCGATCACCGATAGTGCCGCACACGGCTTCGTGAAGGTGCTCACTGTGCCGGGAAAAGATCGCATCCTTGGCGTGACCATCGTCGGCGAGCATGCCGGTGACCTATTAACTGAGTTCGTGTTCGCGATGAGATGGGAGTTGGGACTGAACAAAATTTTGTCCACCATTCACACCTATCCAACCTTGGCCGAAGCCAATAAATACGTAGCCGGTGAATGGAAGCGTGCGCACGCGCCGCAACGTATACTGGCATGGCTGGATCGTTTTCACACATGGCGCAGGAGGTAATTGCAATGTTACGATCGATACTGCTGTTATGCGGCTTACTTTCTGGCTTGATTTCTCAGGTTGAGGCAGCAAGCTTTGACCACAGTACCTGGGATCAGTTACTCAAGAAGCATGTTATTGCCATCCGTAATGGTCAGGCAACACAGGTGGACTACGCTGGCATAGCTGCCGACCGAAAGATTCTCAGGCAGTATCTGGGACAGACTTCTTCCCCTACGCGAGCCGATTTTGACCGCTGGCCAGGTGCCGAGCAACTGGCCTTCTTGCTCAATGCTTATAACGCTTGGACTGTAGAGCTGGTGCTGACCGGATATCCCAAGATTGAATCCATCAAGGACTTGGGCAGCTTGCTTCAGTCGCCGTGGAAAAAGACTTTTATTCCGTTATTGGGCGAGACGCGCTCGCTTGATGATATCGAACACGGACTGATACGTGGCTCCGGGCGATACAACGACCCGCGCATCCATTTCGCCGCTAATTGCGCCAGCGTCGGCTGTCCAGCGTTGCGCCACGAGGCGTATCAAGGGAGCCATCTTGACGCTCAACTTGAGGATCAGACAAATAAATTTCTCGCCGACCGCAGTCGCAATTACCTGCAAGGCGGCACACTCAAAGTGTCGTCCATTTTCAAGTGGTACCGTGGGGATTTCGAGAAGGGCTGGCAAAGCATCAGGCGCTTGCCGGATTTTCTCGCCCGTTATGAGCAGCCGTTGGGACTATCCGCGGCAGACACACAGCGCCTGCAAAGCGGTAAGGTTGTCATCGATTATTTGAACTACGACTGGCGGTTGAACGCAGTGCCATCCAAATGACAAACTGGATCAGGAAGGGAGAAAACATGCGTAAATCAATCCCGAAGGCTTGCATGACACTGGTGATGCTTTTACATGACACCGGTTTCGGCCGGACACATCGACGACTGGCAGGAGAAATGGCCGATTTCCACAGGCGCGCTCCCCCACGGGCGTGTGCTGGTGCCTCACAATCCGTCGGCCCGAAACTATGGCGCTAACCCCTACGCAGGTTACGACCGGAGTCCTGTCCCGTTTCTGTTCATTGGCCGTTTGCCGGAAGGGGTTGAACCGATGATGCGGGTGGTAGCAGTAGATGCGGCCGCCTGGCCCTTGCCATTACTCGCGCGCGATGGCGAGGTCGTGCACAATAAATTACGCATCTCCTGGCACCCTGGGCAGCGTTCGGCACTGGACGATGCCCGTATCGAGCGCGGTCGTGATGTCGGAAACATCAGGGTCACCCGCGACGGCAAGGACGTGGCCTACGTAGTGACCTTCGCGTTTGCCTTCTTTGCATTCAACCCCGATGGGATACTGCACACCCGGAAGGGTGAATTGCGCCAATCTCACTGGGTTTTTGATATGCGATCTGTCATGCAACAAAATCTTTCGATCATCGTGCCCATGCTCAATGAGCTGGAAGAGTTGCCATCTCTTCTGGCACACCTGCTGCCTTGGCAGCGTCGCGGTTGTGAAGTGCTGCTGGTCGATGGCGGCAGCGACGACGGCTCGGCGGCCTTGACGGAATTTGCCGGGTTTACGGTGATCACTTCGCCAGCTGGGCGGGCACGGCAGATGAACCTTGGGGCGCAGGCTGCGCATGGCGATGTGCTGTTGTTCCTGCACGCCGACACCCGTCTACCGGAAGGGGCCGACGCACTGGTACAGGAAGCACTGGCAGACGGCCGCTTTGAGTGGGGCAGGTTTGACGTGTGCATTGAGGGCAGGTCCTGGTTGCTGCGCGTAGTGGCATTCTTCATGAACCTGCGTTCGCGCTTGAGCGGAATCGCCACCGGTGATCAGGCCATCTTCGTGCGCCGCGCGGCATTCGAGGCGGTCGGCGGCTTTCCGGACCAACCGCTGATGGAAGACATCGAACTGTCGCACCGTCTCAAGCGCCACTCACCGCCGGCCTGCATCGAAGCTCGAGCAGTTACCTCCGGGCGGCGCTGGGAGACCCGCGGCGTCTGCTGTACCATCTTCTTGATGTGGCGGCTGCGCCTGGCTTACTGGCGCGGGGTGGCACCTGAGCAGCTGGCGAGAGCGTACCGATGAAGCCGCTGCGCATCATCATCTTCGCCAAAGCGCCGCAGGCAGGGATATGCAAGACTCGCTTGATCCCGGCGCTAGGTGCGGATGGGGCGGCGATGCTGGCGCGACGGCTGCTTGATCATACGCTTATGCAGGCAATGAGCGCTGGTATTGGCACGGTTGAATTGTGCATGACCCCAGATGATGATGAGCTCTGGCAGAACGTCCCGTTACCCGTAGGCATCGTGCGTAGCGTGCAGGGAGACGGCGATTTGGGACAGCGGCTCGCACGCACAAGCCAAGGTGTGATCGAACGTGGTGAAACCGTACTCTTGATCGGCACGGACTGCCCCGCGCTCGATGCCGCGTGTCTTCGGCATATCGCCTCAGCCCTGGTGGAGGTTGATGCCGTTATGGTGCCGACTGCCGATGGTGGCTATGCTGCGCTCGGCCTGAATCATTTTCATCAGGCGGTCTTCTCCAACATCGCCTGGAGCACGGACAGCGTTGCGTTCGAGACCTTATGCCGGTTCGGAGGATTGGGCTGGTCAGTGCAGCAGTTGCCAATGCTGCATGATGTTGACGAGCCCACCGATCTGAAATGGCTTCCCTGTTCCTGGCCGGAGGCTTCAGATGCATAAGATGGTTGGGATGTTGCTGGCAGGCCTCATCGCTGTGAACGTTCAGGCAGAAGAGATGTTAGATGACGTCGGACGTTTCAATGCGAATGTTATAACACCACCCATTCCATGGAGGGTGATTCGATTCGACGACCGCATTCCGCCGACGCAGTACCGTGTGATCACCTGGGACGGGGTGGCAAGCGTGGAAGCACAGGCTAACGCCAGTATGGCGCTATTGGCGCGGCCCCTTACTATCGATCTTCAGCGCACGCCGGTATTGTGCTGGCGCTGGCGGATCGATGCCCCGCTGAAAACTGCTGATATGGCGACAAAAGCTGGCGATGACTATGCGGCGCGGGTATATATTGCGTTTCGATTGCCCACCGGGGCCATGGATTTCCCTACCCGCACCAAGTTGCGAATTGCCCGCAGTTTGTATGACGAGCAAATGCCGGATGCGGCGCTGAATTATGTTTGGGACAACCGCTACCCCGTGGGTACGCGCCGCCCCAATGCCTACACCGACCGCACGCAGATGATCGTGTTGCGTTCAGGCGCTGCCGAAGTCGGCCGCTGGGTCATGGAACGCCGCGATGTGCTCGCCGATGCTGAACAGACCTTTGGCAGCGCAAATATTTCAGCGACCTTGCTTGCGCTGGCCAGCGACACGGACAACACGAAAGAGACAGCACACGCCGGTTTTGCAGATTTGCACTTTGTTTCTCGCCAATCGGCCTGCACTTTCCCGGAACTGTAAGAAAAACATTGATACAGCGACTATGATATAACATCCAGTGAGAGAAAAACCCCATGCATGAAATTGTTCAAGACTATTACGGTAAGCAGCTTAGCAGCTCCAGTGATCTTAAGACCACAGCGTGTTGTGACATCGGCCAGGTTCCGGCCTGGTTCAAGCCCTTGCTGGCTTGTATCCACCCGGAGGTGCTGTCGCGTTATTACGGCTGCGGGCTGGTCTGTCCGCCACTGCTTCAGGGGTGCCGCGTGCTGGATTTAGGCTGTGGCTCGGGCCGCGATGCCTATGCACTGGCGCAGTTGGTGGGTCCGGCTGGCAGTGTCGTCGGCGTTGACATGACCGAGGAACAGTTGGCCGTTGCCGAGCGCCACCGTGCCTATCACATCGATAAGTTCGGCTATGACAACGTACGCTTCGTGCAGGGTTACATCGAGCGTCTGGACGAACTCGATCTCATGCCCGGCAGCTTCGATGTCATTGTCTCCAACTGCGTCCTCAATCTTTCGCCTGACAAGGTGGCAGTGCTGGCGGGCGTGCAACGCCTGCTCAAGGAGGGAGGCGAGTTCTATTTTTCCGATGTCTACGCCGACCGGCGAGTGCCAGACGCTGTGCGTGATGATCCGGTGCTCTACGGCGAGTGTCTAGGCGGTGCTCTGTACTGGAATGACTTCCTGCGGCTGGCGCGTCAGGCGGGTTTCATTGATCCGCGCCTCGTCACCGACCGGCCACTCGTTATCACCGACCCGGAATTGGCCCCGCGCATCGGCAATATTCACTTCTTCTCGGCGACATACCGGCTGTTCAAGCTTGCCGATCTCGAAGATGCCTGCGAGGATCACGGCCAAGCCGTAATCTATCGTGGCACCATGCCAGAGCATGTGCATCGCTTCGAACTCGACAAACATCACGCCATCGAAACTGGTCGCGTGTTTCCGGTCTGCGGCAACACCTCCCGCATGTTGCACGAGACCCGCTTTGCGCCACATTTCGAGTTCATCGGAAACTTCGACCGCCACTACGGCTTGTTTGAAGGATGCGGCAGCAAGATACCATTTGATACAGCGACATCCTTGCTGCCATCGGCGGGTGCCTGCTGCTGAACGGAAATAGGGTTTCAACAAGGAGGATCTTTCATGAAGGCATCGCGGTGGTTTGAACAACTGGCCGCAGTGACTATTCTGGCCGGCGTTGCCGGAGTGGCGTCTGCATCTAATGACAGGCTGGTGCTCACCGGATCCAGTACCGTCGCACCCCTGGTTTCTGAAATTGGCAAGCGCTTTGAGAAACAGAATCCCGGCATACGGGTCGATGTGCAAACGGGTGGCTCGTCGCGGGGCGTTGCCGATACTCGCTCGGGACTGGTAAATATCGGCATGGTTTCGCGCGCACTCAATTCGGGAGAGCATGACCTGGTAGCCCATGCCATCGCCATGGATGGTGTGGGCATCATCTTGCATCGCAGCAATCCGGTGCAGACACTGACTGACGAACAGGTCAAGGCGATCTACAGGGGGCAAATCACCCATTGGAGTGAGGTCGGTGGCAAGGATGTCCGCATAACGGTCGTAAACAAGGCGGAAGGCCGCTCGACGCTGGAACTGTTTCTGCACCATTTCGCACTGAAGAATAGTGAGATCAAGGCACAGGTGGTAATAGGCGAAAATCAGCAGGGCATTAAGACAGTGGCTGGCAACCCAGGGGCTGTCGGTTATGTTTCAATCGGCACCGCAGAATACGAAGCGGCGCGCGGTACACCGATCAAGCTGCTGCCGATGGCAGGCGTGGCGGCAACTGTGGACAACATTCGCGACGGACGGTTTCCGCTGTCGCGTCCGCTTAATCTGGTGACCAAGGGCGCGCCTACGGGACTGGCCAAGCGCTTTATCGAATTCGCACGTTCAGGAGCAGTGAATGATCTGGTCGAAGCCCAGTTCTTCGTCCCGTTGGCACGCTGACCGCTGGTTGGAGCCGTCTCTGGGGCTACTGGCGATGGGCGCAGCATTGATATTGTTACTGGTGCTGGCCTTTCTTTTGCACGAGGCGTGGCCATTGCTGAGCGAAGGTGACTTGCTACACTTGTTTACTGATGGGGGATGGTATCCGCTCGAGGGTCACTTCGGTCTGTTGCCGATGCTATGGGCGACGCTGGCCGCAGCACTCGGGGCGGTATTGCTGGCGGGGCCACTCGGTCTGGCCAGCGCAATTTTTCAGCAATTCTACGCACCGTCGGCTCTCGCTAGATTGTATCGCACAGTGCTCGCGCTACTGGCTGGCATCCCGTCGGTGGTATACGGGCTGTGGGGATTGACCGTGCTAGTGCCGCTGATTGCGCGCTGGCAACCGCCGGGGGCCAGCCTGTTTGCCGCTATACTGATTCTCGCGCTGATGATCCTGCCCACGATCGCACTCACCAGTGCATCGGCGTTGGCTGCCGTACCGAAAGCTTGGCTACAGGGTGCGGCAGCATTGGGACTCACGCGTAAGGGCGTAATCATGGGCGTGGCTATACCAGCAGCGCGTAGCGGCATCCTCGGCGGCATCTTGCTCGCCAGCGCCCGCGCGTTGGGGGAGACGATGGCGGTGCTGATGGTGGCGGGCAACGTGGTACAAAATCCCACTGGTTTATTCGAGCCAGTACGGGTACTCACCGCGAATATTGCCCTCGAAATGGCTTATGCCACTGGCACTCACCGGGCAGGGCTGTTTGCCTCCGGCCTGTTGCTGACCCTGCTGGTGCTGGCCCTGGCCTGGATGGCAGCAAGGATTACACGCAGTGCACACCCTGTCTGACCGCGCATTCACACTTTCCATCTGGGGGGCGGCCGCACTGGGGGCGGCCGCCTTTCTGTGGCTGCTGGGAGATCTCGCCTGGCACGGCATGGCTCATTTGTCCTGGTCATTTCTGGTGAGCGAGCCGCTGAATGCAGGCCGTTCTGGCGGCATCGCGCCTATTCTCGTGTCGACCCTGCTGATTCTTGCCGTGGCGCTGGCAGCAGCGATCCCACTGGGACTGGGTGCCGCCATTTGGTTGGCAGAATACACTCGTCGCAGCGGCGCGTTGGGGCGCAGCATCCGCCTCAGTCTCGACGTGCTGGCGGGCATACCGTCCATCGTTTTCGGACTGTTCGGTAACGCTTTTTTTTGCGTGTTTCTGGGGCTGGGGTTTTCGATCCTCTCGGGTGGGTTGACACTGGCCTGCATGATCCTGCCGATTTTCATTCGTACCAGCGAGGCTGGTCTTTCTGCCGTTAGCGATGACTGGCGTCATAATGCAGCGGCTCTTGGCATGACGCGTGCCAGTGTGCTGTGGCATGTGCTGTTGCCGGCAGCCGCGCCTGCAGTCATCTGCGGACTCATGCTTGGCATCGGCCGCGCAACGGCGGAGACTGCCGCACTGATTTTCACCAGCGGCTATGTAGACCGCATGCCCGAGTCCCTGTCCGATTCCGGCCGCGCCCTGGCCGTGCATATATACGATCTGTCGATGAACGTCACGGGTGGGGATAGTGCGGCTTATGCCTCGGCACTGGTGCTGATCGTGCTCATCGTCTTTATCAACACCGGCGCGCTCGCTCTGTCCGACCGCTGGCTGACAAGGAGGATTACAGCCACATGAACATGCCAGGGCCCGAGCCCCTTGTCACATACACAATCGGTGGAATCGAATCCGGTCCGCCATGCTGTGAACCGGTACCGCATCTGCGTATTGCCAATCTCTCCATCGCTTATGGATCTGCCACAGTGCTAGACAACATGTCGCTGGATATCTATAAAGGCTGCATCACCGCACTGATCGGTCCTTCGGGCTGCGGTAAGACTAGTTTTCTTACTGCGCTAAATCGCCTGACCGATCTGATACCTGGTGCGAAGGTAGGCGGCAGCGTGCAATTTGAAGGCATCGATGTGCTCGATCCCAATGTAGATTTGTTGGTGCTGCGTCGTCGCATCGGCATGATTTTCCAGAAACCGAACCCGTTTCCGCTCTCCATTCGCCGCAATCTGGAGTTGCCGCTACGCGAACATGGTATTCGCCATCGTGATGTGCTGGAGTATAAGATTGAAACTGCTTTGCGTGAAGTGGGATTGTGGGAAGAAGTACGAGACCGGCTTGACAGTCCAGCACTGGCACTTTCCGGAGGCCAACAGCAACGGCTGTGCATCGCCCGTGCGCTGGTACTGGAGCCGGAGGTGTTGCTGATGGACGAGCCTTGCAGTGCGCTGGATCCCATTTCATCCGGTGTTGTGGAGGAGCTGATTCAGAGACTGTGCGGACGTCTTACCGTAATCATTGTCACTCATAATCTTGCCCAAGCCCGCCGAATAGCCAATTACGCAGCGTTCTTATGGATGAAGGAGAGCGTTGGAAAACTCATCGAGTTTGGTCAATGCCGGAATTTGTTTGAGGCACCTAAGCACGAACTCACCAGTGCATATGTCTCAGGTGCAACCGGTTGAATAGTTGCTGTCAGGTTAAGGAATAGGTACTGTCAGGTTAACTGTCAAGAAAGATACGATAGGAAATTGAAGCACAAAAATTCCTCTTCCGTCTCTAATTCATTGGAATACGAAGCGTGATTCAATGACTTCAGTCCATTGCATGAAACGTCGTCGCATAATCTCACGATATTTTTTCGTCGTCAGCAAATGCCATCCTGGACGGAAGAAAGATGCGATGACACCGAATCTCGCAAGAAATCTTCGAGCGTGCCCCGCTGATTTAAAACCTCGCATGCGGCGCTCTCGTTCTCGAGTCGGCTGGTGCGAATTCTCAGCCCGATTGTTTGATCGTTTATCCTGGATGTGTTCGACATCGGGCAATATCTCTGCCTTGGCTGCTGCGTAACTACCAAGCTTGTCAGTGATAATGGCCCGAGGGATGTACTGCAATCCCTTGAGTAATTTCCAGAAGAACTTCTTCGCGGCTTTCTTGTTTCGTCGCGGTTGCACAAGGATATCAAGCACTTCACCATCTTGATCGACAGCGCGCCACAGATACTGATGCTTGCCATTGATCGAAAGGTATACCTCATCGAGATGCCAGTGGTCTCCAGGGCGTGATTCCCGGGACCGCAGCCGTTTGGCGTAAATTCCACCGAATTTCTGCGCCCAGTCACGCACTGTCTCATAGGTAAGAATCACGCCACGTGAGGCCATCATTTCTTCAACATCGCGGTAGCTCAAGGCGAAACGGAAATACAGCCACACACAATGACTGATGATTTCAGAAGGAAAGCGGCGGCGATGATATAGCGGTTTTGATGGGCGCATGCCGCATCGTATCGCATAGTTGATTAACCTGACAGTACCATAAAAAGGCCGAGAACCCTGTTTTATCTAGGTTTTCGGCCTTCTTTGGACTTCCTTGAATCATCAGGCGGAGTCAATTGAATAACGCGCTGGAGAGCTATGCTCGAAACTTGTGTATGACGAGAGTTGAGAGGGTGGCGTATTCTTGATGGTCGATCAAGATCATCCACCTTTACTAAGGAGTGAATACGCCATGAGCAAAGATAACGTTTTAGCGTTAAGAAATCCAGGAATTGCTAACGAAGTATCCGATGTATTGACGCAAGTGCTGCGTGATGGAGCGCGGCAGATGCTGGCGCAAGCGATCGAAGTCGAGGTTGCGGAATTTCTGGAGCGTTATCGTTTTGATAATGATGAGGCGGGGCGTAGGCGCATGGTACGCAACGGGTACTTGCCGCAACGGA
>JACCWK010000225.1 GCA_013697655.1 Nitrosospira sp. | reverse complement strand
TGACCCCTCGGAGCGCTTCAAGCGCAACCTTGGCCTTGAACTGACTACTGAAAATCTTGCGTTTCTTCTCACTCATTACCTGCTCCTCCTTACAGCAGGCTACCATCTTAAATCATTGTCCGGAAATCGGGGTCCACTATACCTTGAGTCAGTAAAACTTCTGTATCTTCAATCCAATTAAGTGTGGCATTGGAAACTTGAATGATATTGTTTTTAACCTTAACAGGAAAAGTGGACATAACAGGTTTAAAGTGAGCAAGGTGGCCCTTAATCCCGTTGATAGCATCCAACCAGGCTTCATCATGATTACCCCAACTCGTAATTGCCTTGGCATCTTTAGGCACAGCCTGAAAATCGGACAACCCCCCTGAACCCCAGTCACAGGGACGAATCACTATAGGAATGAGCCGGGCTTTGCCTTCTTTATGCATTTCGATTGCCCGCTTCATCTCTACGTTAAAACAATAGTCGGAGGCTAGAAAGCTAGGGCTTACCAAAAGTAAGATAAGGTCCGATTGCTCCAGATTTTCAGAAATTTCCTCAGACCAATTCTGTCCAGCAATTATTCTTCTATCATGCCATGTGTCGATAATATGATTCTGTTTCAGCATGGAGAGATGTTCATCAAGTGCCTCTTTATGAATCTCATCCTTATGGGAGTAACTGATAAATACTTTTCTTGACATTTCATTTACCTTAAATATTTTCAAGCAATTGTTTTCTCAACGGTTTAAATGACACAAAGCGTCGTTGAGAAAGTAGTGAAGCCTAATCCATACGAAAGCAGAAGCGCCTTAGTTAATGGGCCTGCACTGAATGAAGATAATACCGTCAGAAAATTCAGCTAACCCTTCAACCTCGCAAAAGCCGCAGCCATAGCGTTATTTGGCTCAGGTTTCTGCTGCTGTTTTTGTTGCTGTGGAAGCCGGGATGAATGATCCTTTTTGTCGCCATGTTGTTGAGGTTTTCCGTTGCGCTCAGGTTTGTTCTCACGTTGCCCCCGCTGCGATGACGCATCCGTCATCCGCATCGTGAGCGCAATGCGCTTGCGCTTCTCATCGATCTCCACCACCTTGACCTTCACCACCTGCCCCACTTTGACCACCGCATGCGGGTCTTTCACGAACGTGTCGGCAAGCGCGGAGATATGCACTAGCCCATCCTGGTGCACGCCGATATCGACGAACGCGCCGAATGCGGCGACGTTGGTCACCACCCCTTCCAATATCATATCCGGGCGTAAATCCTTCATCTCGTTCACGCCTTCCTTGAAGGTAGCCGTGGTGAATTCCGGGCGCGGGTCGCGGCCCGGCTTTTCCAGTTCACCCAGGATATCGCTGATGGTTGGTATGCCATATTTGTCGTCTGCGTATTTTCCGGGGTTCAGCGACTTGAGTACCTGGCTGTTGCCGATAATCCATTTGATATCCTGCTTGAGGTCGGCGATGATTTTTTCCACCAGCGGATACGACTCGGGATGCACTGCCGAGGCATCCAGCGGATTATCGCCATTCATGATGCGCAAAAACCCCGCCGCCTGCTCGAAAGTCTTGTCGCCCAGGCGCGGAATCTCGCGCAAGGCCGCGCGCGAGGTGAACATTCCCTTCTTGTCGCGGTAGGCGACGATGCTCTGCGCCACGGTGCTGTTGAGCCCGGATACCCGTTGCAGCAATAGCGGCGAGGCCGTGTTGACGTCCACCCCTACCGCGTTGACGCAATCTTCCACTACCGCATCGAGCGAACGCGCGAGCTGGGTTTGCCCGACGTCGTGCTGGTATTGGCCGACACCGATGGATTTGGGGTCGACCTTCACCAGTTCCGCCAATGGGTCTTGCAAGCGGCGTGCGATGGATACCGCGCCGCGCAGCGATACATCCATGTCGGGTAATTCGCGCGAGGCGAACTCGGAAGCGGAATAGACCGACGCGCCGGCTTCCGATACCACGATCGAAGTCAGTTTCAGAGCCGGACACAATTTGATCAGGTCTCGCGCCAGCTTGTCGGTTTCCCGCGAGGCCGTGCCGTTGCCGATAGAGATCAGCGAGACCTGGTATTTCTCGGCCAGCTTTGCCAGGACATCAAGCGACCCTTCCCAATCGTTCCTTGGCTGGTGGGGATAAATTACGGCGGTATCCATGACCTTGCCGGTAGCGTCCACCACCGCGACCTTCACGCCGGTGCGCAAGCCGGGGTCGAGGCCCATGGTGGCGCGTGGCCCGGCGGGAGCCGCCAGCAGCAGCGCTTTCAGGTTGCGGGCAAAGACATTGATCGCCTCGGTTTCAGCGCGCTTGCGCAGTGAGCCCATCAGCTCGGTTTCCAGATGCGGGAAACTTTTCACGCGCCACGTCCAGCGCACCGTCTCGCTCAGCCACGCGTCAGCCGCCCGGTTCTTGTGCCTGATACCGAAGTGCGAGGCAATATGCGCTTCGCAGGGATTATGCGGCCCATCCGACTTTGGTTTTTCCGCTTCGGAATCCAGGCGCAAGGCAACATGCAGCATTCCCTCGCGACGGCCTCGAAGCATAGCCAAAGCGCGATGCGAGGGAATGGTATTGATCGTTTCGGAAGAGTCGAAATAATCGGCAAACTTGGCGCCTGCATCCTCTTTCCCCTTCACGATTTTGGACTCCACCACCCCGTGCGCCAGCAGATATTCACGCAGCCACTGAAGCAGCGCCGCATCTTCGGCAAAGCGCTCCATCAGGATCTGACGCGCGCCCTCAAGCGCGGCTGGGACATCCCCCACACCGGGATTCTCGCCCTGATCGGTGGTGAAAGCGGGCTTCAGGTATTTGCCCGCCTCTTCCTCGGGTTGCAAATCCGGATTCGCCAGCAGCGCATCCGCCAGCGGTTCCAGACCCGCTTCCAGCGCGATTTGTGCTTTGGTACGACGCTTTTTCTTGAACGGCAGGTACAGGTCTTCCAGGCGCGTCTTGTCTTCCGCCTGGCTGATCGAAGCCAGCAGCACCGGCGTCATTTTGCCCTGCTCTTCGATGGAAGCAATGATTGCAGCGCGCCTGTCTTCCAGCTCGCGTAGATAGGACAGCCGTTCTTCCAGCAGGCGCAACTGGATATCGTCCAGCCCGCCTGTCGCTTCCTTGCGATAGCGTGCGATAAACGGTACCGTCGCACCCTCATCCAGCAAGGCAATGGCGGCGGCAACCTGTGCAGGTTTGGCGGCGAGTTCAAGGGAAAGGCGTTGTTCGATTGATGGAAGCATAGGGTTACCAGATAAAAAAAAGGGGGAGTTAATGACAAATAGGAATAAGGGAAGTAGGTCGGGCTAGCATAACTTGACGTTTCAGCCAGAAACACTCAGATATCGAGGCATATCTTGCCGAAGTGCTTGTTGGCTTCCTGATAACGAAACGCCTCGACGATATCCTCCAGCGGAAAATGACGGTCGATGACAGGCCGCAACCCCGTGTCATCGATTGCCTGGATCATTTCCAGCTGGTGTTGGCGGCTGCCGACGATCAGTCCCTGGAGACGCAACTGCCGTGTCAGCGCCGAAAGCAATGGCAGCGTTGCTGTCGCACCGGAAAGGATGCCGATCAATGCGATGTGCCCACCGATACGTGCCGCCACCATGGATTGCGCCAGCGTCGAGGGGCCTCCTACTTCAATGACATGATCGACCCCGCGCCTCGATGTCAATTGACGCACTGAATTGCCCCAGGTTTCATCTTTTCGGTAATTGATGAGGTGGTCCGCACCAAGGGCTTTCAGCCTGTCGAGCTTCTCGTCGCTGGAAGAGGTGGCGATTACCGTCGCGCCCGCCGCCTTGGCGAATTGCAATGCGAATATTGAAACGCCACCGGTCCCCTGGACCAGCACGGTTTCGCCGGGCTTCAATTCACCGTCCACCATCAATGCCCGCCAGGCGGTCAATCCCGCGCAGGTAAGCGTGGCGGCTTCCGCGTGGCTATAATCCTTCGGCGCACGGGTAAATGAGGTCGCCGGCATTGTCACCTGCTCACGAGCGAACCCATCGATGCCGTCCCCTGGAACCGTCCCCATATCGTCAACCTTGGCTTCGCCTTCCAGCCAGGTGGGGAAGAACGTGCTGACAACATGATCTCCCATTGAGAATTCCGTCACGCCCTCACCCACCGCGACAACCTCTCCCGCTCCGTCCGACATGGGGACGCGCGTTACGGCCGGAGCCCACATTCCGCTGACTACGGCATAATCATGATAATTAAGCGAACTCGCGCGGATTCTGACCATGATCTCACCTGCTTTTGGCGGCGATGAATCGGAGGTGCCCAGTATTACGCGATCAAACCCGCCGCCTGGCTGCACATAAATTGTCTTGATTGTCATAGCTTCCTTTCTTTCAGAATGTGAGCGGGTTGGGTGAAGCGGGTTGAGTGTAGCCCGACAAAGACGAGATCCCCTAAGCGTTTCCGTCCAGCGGGGCCACCACCTTCCCATCGGTGCCGCCATCTCCGCGCCTGCGGTATATTCCCGCCCGCATGAGCAGTATCGAGGTCACGGGTGAGGTTGCCACCACAAACAGCGCGATGATCAGCTCTTGAAACACGAACCGGTGAGCCAGTGCGGAAGCGACCACTATCGATGCCAGCAACACGCAACCCAGGCCGAGAGTATTGCCCATTGTAGGCCCATGCATCCGCGCAAACAAATCGGGCAGTCTCAGCAAGCCGGCCGAGCCGATCAACGTCAATATGCCGCCGGCTACCAGCAGCAGCGAAGCCGCCAGGTCTGCCCACAAGGGAATCTCCGTTACTGTCATGGCTCGATCACCTCTCCGCGCAGCAGGAATTTCGCCATGGCGGCTGAACCGACGAATCCGAAAAGCGCAATGAGCACCGCGATATCGAAATAGAACCGGGACCCGAGCTGGATGCCCAGCGTCAGTACCGTCATCATGCAGTTGACATATAATGTATCGAGCGCCAGCACGCGGTCTTCCGCCGAGGGCCCTCGCAACAGCCGGATTGCCGCGCATATCATGGCCAATGCGAAAGCGATCAGCGCAAAAAATATGGCCCAGGGCAGCAGTGTCATTCGAAAATCTCCATCAATGGGCGTTCGTAACGGTGCTTGATGGTGCGGATCCAGGTTTCCTCATCCTGGAGATCCAGCACATGAATCGTCAGGGCGTGTCCGTCCGGCGAAAGTCCAGCCCAGACCGTGCCCGGCGTCGCAGTGATTATACAAGCCAGCGTTGCAAGGCCGTAGGGGTCGCGCAGATCAATCGGGATCTTCATGAAGCCCGAATTGGATCGCCGTTTGACCGACCCCAGGATAACGCCTGCTACGACAATATTGGAGCGGGCGATGTCGAACAGCACGATAAAAAATAGCCTGACCGCAGCCAGCAGATGATGAGGGCGTGAACGCAACGGCCGCATGGCAGCCGTCGAGAGCGCGACAACGATTGTGAGCACCAGGCCAAGCACCACCTGCCCAGGCGCCAGCGTATCGTTAAGCAGGAGCCACAGGAGGAACAGCGTCACCGTGAACAGTGTCAGGGATGGCCAGCGCCAGCGCTTCATCGCCCGATTCCTTCAATTCCATTTGACGAACCCGCCGGAAGACCGTTTCCGAGCACCGCATCGATATATGCCTGCGGCGTGGAGAGCGAACTCGCCGCAAGATTCAAATACTCCGTTGCCGGCCCGGCTCCCACCGCCAGCGCCACCGTCAGCAGGAGCAGCACGGCGACCGGCGCCACTTCAATCAGATGCAGCTGCGGCGTCACAATCTCCTCCGAACTCCAGAATAACCGTACCCCCATTTTGCTCAGGGCAATGATACCGATCAGGCTCGACCCCAGCACCGCCGCCCATAGCACCCAGACGGACAGCGGCACAACCTCCAGCGGCGCGGTGTCAAGCGCTGCCGAAAGAATCAGGAACTTGGCTATAAAGCCAGGGAGCGGCGGCAACCCTGTCACGAGCAATGCGCACCCGATGAAACCCAGGCCCAGGAATGCCATGCCCGCGGGGATGACTACCCCGACGACATCGTCGGGACGGGTGGGATCGAGCGGGTCTTCGAGACCGAATGTTTCGAAGGTCAAAGCCAGAACATTTTCCCCGAATCGCTGGGTACGTTCGATCAGCTCGCTCAGCATGAAAAAAGCGCCGGTGGCCAGAACCGAACTGATGAGATAGAACAGCGCCGCGCTTTTCATCCCGGCCCCGCCCAACCCCAGCGCCGCCAGCAACGTGCCGGAGGATGCGATGACGCAATACGCGGCCAGCCGTTGCGGTTGCTGCGCGGCCAGCATGCCCGCCGCCCCCAGCGCAAGCGTGACCAGGCCGATACCGAATAGCCACCCATCGCTGAACGGTGCGGGAGCGCCCGAGGCGGATGATTCGGACAGAAGCGACCCCAGCCGCAGCAGCGCGTAAACCCCTACCTTGGTCATGATCGAAAATATGGCTGCCACCGGCGGAGCCGCGGCGCTGTAAGCAGAGGGCAGCCAGAAATTCAATGGCCACGCCCCCGCCTTGATCAGAAATGCAACGCCCAGGATAGCCGCTCCGGTTTCGAACAGAATACGATCGCCCTCCGCCAGCGCCGGCACGCGGGCAGCAAGGTCCGCCATATTCAACGTTCCGGTGACACCGTAGATCAGCGAGACTCCGATCAGGAATATGAACGATCCGGCGAGATTGACGGCGATGTAGTGCAGGCCCGCCTGGACGCGGGGCGCGCCGAGCCCATGCAGCGCCAGGCCATAGGAGGCGGCCAGCAGCACCTCCACGAATACGAACAGATTGAACAGGTCGCCGGTCAGGAATGCGCCATTTATTCCCATGACAATGAACAGGAACAGCGAATAAAAATGCGGCCCCATCTGCCTCCAGCGCGCCAGGGAATACACCAGCGATGTAATCGCCAGCACGGCATTCAACACCAGCATCACCGCCGACAGCCGGTCTACCACCAGCACGATGCCGAATGGAGCCTGCCAGCCACCCAACAGGTAGACCGCTATTCCGTCCGGCCAGATTTCCGGCACCGCGGCGTTTGCCACGCAGGCCAGCACAACCGCAACAGCCAGGTTCGCCAACGTCGCAACAAGTGCGATAACCGTGCGCGCCGTGCGCTGCGCGTCGGCGAACAGCAACATTGCCGAGCCCGCCACCAGCGGAATGACTATTGGAAATACCGGAAGATGTTGCAGCCAGGTAATCATGGTTCGGACTCTTCGCCATCGACGTGATCGGTACCTGTCAATCCCCTGGAAGCCAGTAACACCACCAGAAACAGCGCCGTGGTGGCGAAGCCGATGACGATTGCCGTCAACACCAATGCCTGAGGGACGGGATCATTGTATAACGAGGGATCGACTTGCTTGAGGGTATCGATAATGGGGGCACGCCCTACCGTTAGCCGCCCCATTCCGAAAATGAACAGATTAACCGCGTACGACAGCAGGGAGAATCCCATGATGACCTGAAAGGTACGCGGACGCAGCAGCAGCCAAACGCCCGATCCGGTGAGTACGCCAATCGCCAGGGCATAGATGATCTCCATCAACCCTACCTGGCGGGGGCAATATATGCGGCGGCTTGGGCTGCCGGCATGTCAACTGCCGCCGGATCATGCGGGGCTGTTGGCCCGATGGCCGACCAGCCCGCTGATCGCGCTGCCGAGGCCTCCCCGTGCGCAGTGGCTGCCTTGCGATGCCCGCGCCGGGATTGATGCGCCAGCACCACCAGGATCAGCACCGTGGCGCCGATCACCAGCAGAAAGACGCCCAGATCGAATAGCAATACGGTGGAAAGATGCACCTCGCCGATCACGGGCAGCGTGCCGTGCCAAGCCAGAGCCGACAGGAATTGACGCGAAGCCAGCCACGCCGACAATCCTGCCCCCGCCGCACACAACAATCCCAGCCCGATCCAGTACTGTGGGTGAATGCGTGTACGCGATTCCGCCCAGGCCGTGCCTCCCACCAGATACTGGAGGATGACTGCCGTCGCCACGATCAGCCCGGCCACGAAACCGCCGCCGGGTTCGTTGTGCCCGCGCAACAGAAAAAATACCGCCACCATGCCGGCAATCGGCAGCAGCAGTTGCACGATCACTCCCGGCAGCATCATCGGTCCCGCCGGCAGCAACGCGTGCGGGTCGGGCGTCGCCCCACCGGCTAGCGCATCCTGCTCCTGCTGCTTGACAGGCAGCTCCATGCTCTCGGGCGCGGGCCGGAACCGCCGCAGCAGCGCAAATACCGTCAGCGCCACGATGCCCAGCACCGTTATCTCGCCCAGCGTGTCGAAGCCGCGAAAATCGACCAGGATCACATTGATCACATTGGCGCCCCCCGCCAGAGAGAGTGAATTCTCCAGGAAAAAAGGAGAAATGCCCTCACCCGCCCGCCGCGTCAGCACTGAAAAGCTCAATACAGTCATGCCGGCACCGGCGATAATTGCCAGTCCCAGGTCCCGCAGCCGTCGCGTTCGGGCGCGCACTCGAGCCCCCCGCGAGCGCATGTCCTCATCGATTGATTTATGGCGCGGCGGAAGCCACCGCAAGCCAAGCAGGATCAGGACGAGCGTCACCACTTCTACCACGAGCTGGGTCAATGCCAGATCGGGTGCCGAAAACCAGACGAAGGTCATGCAGGTAGCCAGGCCCGCACCGCCCGCCAGGCTCAGTGCCGCGAGCCGGTGATATTTGGCCTGGTTGGCCGCACCCATGGCACACGCTGCGCCAACCAGCCACATTATTGCAAATGCGGGATGGGCAGCCGCCACGGGCATGTCGCCTTCAGGCAGTCCCCCATGCAATAATGGTATCAGCGCACTTGCAAATGCAGCACAAATCACAAGCAGCAGCTGCACTTGCAAGCGGTCTGTCGACAGCCACTGCGTCAGACCCCGGGCTAATGAATCCAGCTTCTCGAGAAGAAATTCAAAAATTCGCTTTCCATCGAAATGCTCAATCAAAGGCACTACCGAGGTACCATGATGATATTTTCCGAGCGCCCGATACAGGATAACCCCTCCGGCCATCGCCAGCAGGCTCATGATCAGCGGCAGATTCACGCCATGCCATACCGCCAGACTGTGGAAAGGCATATCTGCTCCGAGGACGGACCGTGACGCCACATCCAGGTAAGGTCCGATAGTCTGTGCGGGCACGATACCCACCACCAGGCAGGCCATCACCAGCAACGCACTGGGAAACAGCATCCAGCGTGGCGGCTCATGCGGACTTCTTGGCAAATCCACGGCTGGGGGGCCGAAAAAAACCTGCAAGATAAAACGCAGCGAATACGCCACGCTGAATATTCCCCAGAGCACGGCCAGTGCCGGCATGCCGATGCGCGTGATCAGGTTGCCGCTGATGAATACCGTCTCGGTAAAAAACATCTCCTTGGAGATAAAACCATTCAGCAACGGCACGCCCGCCATTGCTGCTGCCCCAACCACAGCGAGGATGGCTGTAATGGGCATGGCGCGGCGCAAGCCGCTCAGCCGCGAGAGATCTCGCGTGCCGGTCTCGTGGTCGACCATGCCCGCCGCCATGAACAGCGAAGCCTTGAAAGTCGCGTGATTCACGATATGAAAAATGGCGGCGATCAATGCGAGCGAACTGTTCAATCCGAGCAGGAGCGTAATCAGCCCCAGATGGCTTATGGTCGAGTAAGCCAGCACGCCCTTCATGTCCCGCTGAAAAATTGCTGCGTAGGCACCCAGCACCAGCGAGAAAAGGCCAGCGCTGCCGATGATCCAGAACCAGGCATCAGTTCCGGCCAACACGGGCCAGAACCGTACCAGCAGAAACACTCCCGCCTTGACCATGGTGGCGGAATGCAGATAGACCGATACGGGCGTCGGCGCCGCCATTGCATGCGGCAACCAGAAATGAAACGGAAATTGAGCGCTCTTCGTCAGCGCTCCCACTGCGATCAGGATCAGCGCGGCCAGATACCATGAGTGCGCGCGAATAAGGTCTCCCGAAGCGAGCACGATATCCAGATCGTAGCTGCCCACGATTCGTCCCAGTATCAGGACGCCAGCCAGCAGGCACAAGCCGCCGGCCGCGGTGACAGTCAGCGCCATGCGGGCGCCGCGGCGTGCGTCGAGACGATGATACCAGTATGCAATAAGCATGAACGACGTCAGGCTGGTCAACTCCCAAAATACCACCAGCTGAATCAGGTTGCCCGAGAGCACCACGCCAAGCATGGAGCCCATGAAGGCAAGGAAGAACGAGAAAAAACGCGGTACTGGATCTTGTGCTGCCATGTAGTATCGTGCGTATAGCACGACCAGCGTTCCCATGACCGTCACCAGCATGGCAAACAGCCATGCGAAGCCATCCATGCGCAGTGTGAAATCCAGGCCCAGTCCCGGCGCCCATTGAAATGCCATGCGCACTACCCCGCCATCGGCCATTTGCGGGTAAAGCTGAAAGGTCAGGACGGTACAGGCCAGTGCGACCGCCCCCGCCAGCCATCCTGCGGTATTTCGGGCGTGCGAAGGCATGAAGGAGACACAGATACTGCCGGCAAATGGCAGAAGGACAATCCAGGCTAGCGACATGATGCGTCGATATTATTCTCCTTTGGCCAAGCGGCACCTCGGACACTGACATAATGAATGCCGTCAAATGCAAACCGTTAAGGTGAGTTAGATACAGATAACGGATGATAAAACTATTTTAGCCCTTACCCGATTCATACCTTTCGAATATAAAGTCACGAGAGGTAATGGTGGCTAACAGGGTTTAAGTCTAGCTGCTGCCATGAGTTCATGAGGCGAAAATAAATCCGATAAATCTCCTGTTTATGGAGATGTCGCGACCTTGCCCGACGCAATCCCGCTTCACCTGTCCCATGATTCTGATCGGTGAAAGATTGGTCAGGTAGAGTCAGGCTATTTCTCCGAATAATATCATCTGATGGTGTTTTTTGATGCTTTTCGATCACTTATTGAAAGAGGATCTTGCGAAGCACAGCGCGGCTACGGTCACGCATGGCAGAAGTACCGATAAGTTACCTACTCAGTCACCGTATTGCGTGCGTTGCGGGAAGATCGCTAGTGTAGTGGACCATATCCGCCCCATCGAGGCGATCAGGCGCTGTTTTGGGATAAGTCGCTACATCAATCGCTATGCAGATGTCACAACTCATTCAAACAGAGATTGGAGAAGTCGGGCGCGTTATCGAATGTGATGTGAATGGTTTCCCATTGGATCCAGCACATCATTGCGGAAATAAACATACGCCAGACTTTAACCAGTTGCGGGGCGGCGTGAGAAGTGGGAAGAAAGAGAGCTGAAATAAGAACCCGCCACTGAGGACAGGTTCTGGGTAAGGCTAAGCTACTCGCCTTTGTTTCACTGGAGCATGCGCTGATTTCATAATGGCGCCTTCTTTCTTCTCGGCTTTCATACGAGAAACTACTTCACGTAATATCTGTTTTTTCTCGCAATCCGCAAACCTCTTGAGGATCTGGCGCATCAACGGCTGATATCCAATACCGTGCATTGAAGCTATTAGCTTGAAGTCTTCGATCAAAGACTTCTCAAGTCTTATTGAGATAGGTTGCAGATCAAGGTGCTTATCGATCATTGCCTGCACATCATTCGGCGCAGCTTCTGCAAATTCTTCAGTTCTTCCTAGTTCGCCAGACTCCCACGCCTCTTCCGTATCCGGAATCGTATGTGACTTATTCATTAAATCCTCCTAATTCGTTAAATGGGATGCGAGACTTTCTTGTATATACGTTGTTCTTCCACGCTTGGATCGTAGGCCGACTTAATAACAATCTCCTTCGACGTGGGCATATACGCGACTTTCAGTTTTCGGCCAAAGTTTGTTTCTGCAATGAACCATCTAGTGATGGGGTTAGTTAAGTGCTGTGCGCGGGTATCTAGGCAATCTCCGCGCGTCCTATTTGCAAAACATTGGACAATCTCTTCTTCTGTCACCGGAGGTTTCTTATTCGCTATCTTAGTACGGACGCTAGTTGATATCGATAGGTTCACGGTGAAGTTCT
The DNA here is from genome assembly GCA_013697655.1 of Nitrosospira sp. GTDB lineage: Bacteria > Pseudomonadota > Gammaproteobacteria > Burkholderiales > Nitrosomonadaceae > Nitrosospira. The sequence goes on along the minus strand of JACCWK010000225.1, from coordinate 653 downwards.
CTGCAGTAGGGCGTTCTAGTGTATATACAAATCTAACCTAAATCAACCACTTTCTACCATTCTGGTTTACTACTCTGCGCTCTCACCATTCCCTATATAGGGAACCAATTCCAGTCTACTTTCTGCAATACACATTCACATTAGCGTTAGCTTACTAATGTGCTAATTGCTGAACATTCATCTCCTCGGACACCTATTATCCATAAGATTCTTAATCGATTACTGGAGTTGGGCAGAGACTCCAAAATCTGTCCATAACGATGACAGATCTCGCCGAAGCAGGACCGGGAGCTTTACGCGAGGATCTGGTCGCGCTTATTTTCTTTCTCCTTCGTACCGCTTCTTATGCAGGCTGCGCCCAAGCTGACTAACCTAAGACCCCGATGTCGAGCTTGCCGTTGACAAGCGTCACGTCAGCGCCGTTAGTGTTGTAGGTGCTGCCGCCGATGACATCCCCATATCCGTGCGAGTCGCCTCCCTAATAAGCGTAGCATCGCTGCCAAGATCACTGATAAGCTAGCTATGCGTGTCCGGCGTCAATTATCTTGACCGGTCGGCGACAATTACCCTGGCCGGTTTTGGTTAAAAGAAATGGGTTACTTTTTTAAGCTCTGTTTTTTCCGATAGCTTTCTCCTTCTATTTCAATAATGGT
>JACCWK010000224.1 GCA_013697655.1 Nitrosospira sp. | reverse complement strand
TCAATTGGGCCGCAACATAAAAAACTGGGTGATGTTGGCTCTATAAGTTGCAAATCGATCCCGGAAATAGGCGGTTGCAACTCTGATCAACAAAATTTCCGGGTGTTTCCGGATGAGAACTAATTAGGCATAATAATCGAACCAGAAAATTATCGATGAGGTTTTACCCGCCTCCGTCGATACAGTATTTCTAACTCACTCAGCTTGGTTACCCATTCCTTTGAATTATTCTTACAGCAAAAAGACAATCAACCGAACTTGGCCAGCGTGGTCTTTGTACCTCGTGAATCCGGAAGTCGCGCGGTGCGCGAAGTGGCGTCGGTTATAGCCTGCACATTACTAGTAAACGTTCGTACTCCGCGCTGACCACGGTATAGTTCTCGCCGGCAATTTCCTCCAATTCCCGACGATTCACTACGGTCAGATGGCCACGCCGGCACTCGATCGCACCCGTTGTTTCCAGTTTTTGTGCAGCCGTGGTAATGCTTTCACGACGCACTCCAAGAAAAATCCCTACTTGTTCATGAGTGATATGGAGTTCATTGCCCGCCATGCGATCGAGGATCATTAACAGGAAATGGCATAGCCGCTGTTCGATCGTGTGATGTCGATTGCCGATCGATACCTGCTCGGTTTGAATAATCATGGCCTGCGCAAATCTCAGCAGCAGACGCTGCAGATCTCCGCCGCAGTCGAATTCTTTTTTCAACAAAAGGGCCTTGATGCGAAAGGCATTGCCTCCATTTAGCGCCACTGTTCGCGCGGAAGTACTCTCGCTACCTAATACATAGGAAATTCCAACCATCCCTTCGTTTCCCGTGATGGAAGTCGTCACGGACGCCCCGCTTTCCAGTTCATATAAGCGGGCGAGAATGCAATCGACCGGAAAATACAGATGGGTAATGCGGATATCGGGTTCATAAACCCCTTCTCCGACGGGCAGGCTTACGAGGTCGAGATCAGGCAGCAGACGGGCGTAAGCCGCCGGGGGTAGGCCGGCAAGAATCCGATTTTGCTTTGGGCTGTGCGATAGTGTCATATAACCTCGGAAGGCGTGTTGCCGCAACCAGCCTAATGCGGGGAAACAGCTATGTATGAAATCGCACAGAGACGATATTAAATCAAAAGTAACATTCGGTGTAATTAATAATTCGATCCTCTGCCTATACCCGGCATTCAGTTGGCATGAGTTGAAGTTGCAGAATTTCATACAACAAGCTTTCCCTTGGGCCGCAAGAATTTCGTGCTTCCGAGAATGGAATTACTCATGATTGATGACGAGCCAGCCATTCGGGACATGACCCAATTCATGCTCGCTTTTTATCATTTAGCCCGAAATATACTTATGTCATTCTTCCACCACGCTGGACAGCAAGGGCACTGCTCTTAAGGTATGGAGGGAGGGGATGATTTCATCACCAAGTTCTTCGGAGTACGCATATAATCCCGGCTCTGTCGGAAAATGCCCGATGGCTGGTGGTATGTGGTTCCAGTTGCAGCCCAATTAGGAGGACAGTGTGTTACAAATTCATAAATCAGCCCCTATCCTGCTGACGGTTTTACTAGCATCGTGTGCCAGCATACCCAGCGGCCCCAGTGTAATGGCACTACCAGGCTCCGGCAAAAACTTCGACCAGTTTCGTGAGGACGACTCCTACTGTAAAGAGTATGCCAATGAACAAGTCAAAGGTCAGACGCCGAACAAGGCCTCGATACTCAGTGGATTGGGAAGCGCTGCCATAGCAACCGGGCTAGGTGCAGCGGCAGGGGCCATTTTCGGCGGAGGAAGCGGCGCCGCGATTGGCGCAGGCAGCGGTCTCCTGGTGGGAGGATTGATGGGAACTAGCAGTGCGACGGCGTCAGGCAATATCGAGCAGCAACGTTATGACATTGGTTATACGCAATGCATGTATGGCAAAGGCCATCATATTCCGATATCCGGTCGAATCATGAATGACCCCCGCAATCAGCCGCAAGGGACGCCATCCCAACCTCTGCCAGGTACTTTGTCTCCGCCGCCACTGCCACCACCACCGCCGCAAATACCAATGAGCTGACAACAGGGGCACCGATCCTGATGTATTTTAAATCTATCTTTCGGTCCCGCAGTCCGTAAGCATTTGGTTACTGAAACTAAACCTCCGGACGTAGGAGTGGAATTTCACCCTGGAGATAAGTTAGCGTCCTAAAAGTTCGCCGACTGGTTTGAGTGATTCGACGCGATCACATACCACCTTGGTGATAGCCAACAGCGGTGCCCCGAGCAGGAGGCCCGCCATGCCCCAAAGCCAGCCAAAAAATAAAAGAACGATAAATAGCACTGCAGTATTCACGCGAGCAAATCTGCCTTGCAGCCACGTAGTCAACCCTATCCCAACCGCACCTGAAACAAGCAGGAACATGCCTGCTACCAGGAGCGCCTGGGGAAGCGACCCAAATTGCATCAATCCTGCGACGCCGCTGGCGAGCGTGATCGCCACGGTTCCCAGGTACGGAATAAAATGCAACACTCCGGCAGCTACTCCCCATACGGCCGCGTGTTCGAGTCTCAGCATTTCAAATGCGAGCCAGGTCATGACGGCAACTAAAGCATTTGATATCAGCATGACGAGCAAGTAGCGCTGAATCTGCTCATCGACCTCTTCAAGAATGCGTACCGCATCCTTCTTGCGCGTTAGCGAAGGCCCAACAAATTGGACCAGTTTTCGTCGGAAATGTGTTCCCGACGCCAGAAGGAAATAAGTCAGCAACAATACTACCGGGGCTTGTGCGGCAAATGTGACCAACAACGCCGACTGGGTAAGCATGAAGTCTCGTAGCCACGCAGTGTTTCCTGATTCTTTGGTTATAACCGGGCGTGCTTTCGCTGGCTTCAAACCGGGGGTGGCAGCAACGCCCTCAAGTTCGTTGGCGGCTTCCTGAACATAACGTAAAGCGGTCGAGCTCCCGGTACGCAAAACGTCGAGATTCTGCCGCAGCTTGCGGGCGGCTTCGGGTAGTTGTTCAACCATTTCCGCGGCTTCGTTGCTTAGAGCGAATATTGTCCATGATGCGCCACCGAGGAGCACCGCCAGCACGCAGGCCGCCCCCAGTGCGCGCGGAATACGGTAGCGCCCCAACCAATCTACGACCGGCCGTAATGCGTAGCTTACAAGGATGCCAAAAAACAATGGAACAAAGAAAGCACGCGCCAGATAAAGCGCAGCAATAAGTGCGATTAAAGCGAGAATCCAGCCCGCCGTTGCGCTCCCCCCATTGGGTGCGGCACCAAGGGGTGCTAATTCCTCGGTGCCGATCCGCTCGACAATTTCAGGTTCCGACGCCTTCAATTGTGGCTCGGATTCATCAGAAGTTGAATTCACGGTTATTTTGATCTAATTGCTAAAAAACGGCCTGGGTTAACCTCAACGCCGCGTTGAACACATCTCCACACATTATCCATATACCCTAACATTTTATGACGGAAAACAAGGAGCATTAGCCATCCACTAACACATCGGCAGGAAGTCGTGCGATTTGGGACGCGGCATCAGCCAAGACCCATACTTATATTTCTTTATCAGTGTAAAAGATCGCGATTATAATTTCCCGCACCTGGTCGGCCCTGCCTTCCTGGAACTGGCTTGCTGGATTGATTCGAATGGATCCCTTGTCTTTCCGTGTGAGGATTCAAAGTGCCAGGTTTTGCGTCAATATCGGCTGTAGTATTATTAGGACCAGCTTGATTTGGCGGCGTGACATTGGCGCCATTATGGCGGGTTAACCCGTTGTCGGATTGATCTGCAAAAACGTATGCGCTTATCGCTAATAAGGCGATTTTCAGGGCGAATTGATTCACTTCTTATTCTCCAAAATGCGGCATCGGACGCTGCCCATGCGTTGGCAGGTATCTTACGGGTTCTGATCGCGCTGCCCATTGTACTGAGGTACAACTGGGCAATGAGGTTGCATTCTCAGAAAGTCATCGGAGGGAGCGGAAGGGAGTAAATGCGTGGAGATGTGCGAAAAACAGTGAATCTTCCCAGAAGCCACTCGCGTAAATGGAAGATTGGAGTGGTTGGACAACTGGCGCGGGGACGCGTATGGGTGGTACCTCGACAGACTGGCAAGGAGAGGTAGAGAAAAAATGTTGTAGAGCGCCAAGAAACCCGAATCTAAAGGTCAGGGAATGCGGCGCCATTTAAGATCGATACTCGAGTAAACATTCATATTCCTTGCTGACGACAGTATAGTTCTCGCCAGCAATCTCCTCCAATTCCTGACGATTCACTATGGTCAGGTGATCGCGCCGGTATTGGATCGCACCTGTTATTTCCAGTTTTTGCGCAGCCATGGTGATACTTTCACGACGCACTCCAAGAAAAATTGATACTTGTTCATGAGTGATATGAAGCTCATTGCCGGACAGCCGGTCAAGGATCATTAATAGGAAGTGGCATAACCGCCGCTCAATCGTGTGATGTCGATTACCGATTGCGATCTGTTCCGTCTGAATAATCAGAGCTTGCGTCAACCGCAGCAACAGGCGTTGCAGATCTCCTCCGCCTTCGAATTCTTTTTTCAGCAAAGGTGCCTTGATGCGGAAGTCATTGCCTCCGCTTAGCACCACCGCTCGCGCGGCAGTACTCTCGCTGCCTAAAAGATAGGAAATGCCGACCATCCCTTCGTTTCCCGTGAGGGAAGTTTTCGCGGACACCCCGCTTTCCAGCTCATATAGGCGAGCGATAATGCAGTCAATCGAAAAATACAGATGGATTATACGGATATCGGGTTCATAAATCCCTTCACCAACCGGTATGTTTACGAGTTCAAGATCGGGGAGCAGGCGGGCATAATCCGCCGCGGGTAGGGCGGCTAGAATCCGGTTTTGCTTCGGACTGTGCGATAGAGTCATATAACCTCGGAAGGCGTATTGCTGCAACCAATCTTGATAAGGGAAGCAGCTATGTATGAGATCGCACAGTTAAAATTTTAAATCAAAAGTAATATTCCGTGCAATTAATAATTCGAAAATTCATTCATTTCCGTGCTCTGCAAGCGATATTTTTTTATAAAGGCTGTTGGTATGGACACCAAGGTTTCGTGTCCCGCATAACAATGCTCATTATTCATGACGAGCCCGGCATCGCAACATGATGAACTTACACCAGCTCTTCATTATGACGATGTAATAAGATTGCCGGTGCTGCAAGATGGATTGGTATAACTACAGGCACAGGAAAATTTCGTCGTCTCCGTGACTGCAGCTCCGGGATGCTTGTTTTACGGAGCCGGTAACGCGATGGATGAAGAAGAAGTAAGGCTGATCTAAAGGCTCGTTAAGCGCCATGTGAGCATGACATACTCCACAAGCGCCGATTAATTCCCGCGATCATGAAACATGACAGGTTGTTTATTGCGTTTGTTTTTCTTTCGGGCTATGCGGAAATTTTCCGCTTCATGGCGTACTGAAATAATACGCGCATGGTATAGTTTTTTTATTGATTTTTTTTCGACTGGGCTATGGTACGCGCGGTCATCAATAAGGCGAACGACTAAGAAAATTTATGGACGCTATTCATGGATAACAAGCCCACCTCTTCGAGCATGAAAGAAGGAAAAACTGCTTCAGCTAATCGGCCTTTCTGGAAAAAACTAGGTCCGGGGCTCATAACCGGTGCCGCCGATGATGATCCAAGCGGGATTGCCACCTATTCTCAGGCGGGTGCAGGATTTGGCTATGCAATGCTGTGGACGACATTCATTACTTTCCCGCTTATGGTGGGCATCCAGATGATCAGCGCCCGCATCGGCCGGGTCACGGGCAAGGGTCTTGCCGCCAATATTCGCCAGCACTATCCCGCTTGGATCCTGCACAGCCTCGTCTGTTTGCTTCTGATCGCAAATACAATCAACATCGCTGCCGATATCGGAGCAATGGCTGCCGCGCTTAAACTTCTTATCGGCGGCTCTGCACACTGGTATGCGATTATGTTTGGCCTTCTATCGCTGGTTCTGCAAATCTTCATACCCTTTCCGCGGTATGCTTCGATCCTGAAACTGCTGACGCTATCCCTTTTTGCCTATGTGGCGACGGTGTTCGTCGTGCATGTGCCATGGGGCGAAGTGTTGCAGCACACCATCATGCCCTCCATCTCATTTAGTTCTGATTATATCGTAGCGATTGTCGCGGTATTTGGGACCACCATCAGCCCATATCTTTTTTTCTGGCAAGCCTCGCAGGAAGTTGAGGAGCAACAGGCCGCCGATGGTGAGGAGCCGCTCAAAGAAGCGCCGGATCAGGCCCAAGATCACTTGCAGCGCATCAAGATCGATACTTACATCGGCATGGGATTCTCCAACCTGATTGCTTTTTTCATCATGCTGACGGCAACGGTGACCCTGCATCAGCATGGCATCACCGAGATTCAAACCTCTGAACAGGCCGCCGAGGCGCTGCGTCCCATAGCTGGCGAATACGCGTTCCTGTTATTCTCGGCGGGGATCGTGGGTACCGGATTGCTCGCTGTGCCGGTTCTCGCCGGCTCGGCTGCATACGCCGTGGCGGAGTCATTCAAGTGGCGCATTGGCTTGGGACGAGAACTCATGGAGGCCCGTGGATTCTACCTGATCTTGACGGTTGCGACCCTCTTGGGTGGGGCGCTTAACTTTACCTCCATCGATCCTATCAAGGCGCTCTTCTGGAGCGCCGTCATCAATGGCGTGATTGCCGTTCCAATCATGGCTGTGATGATGCTGATGGCGGCCCGGACGGATGTAATGGCTCAATTCGTGGTTACGCTTCGCCTTCGAATACTTGGCTGGCTGGCGACGGCCGTGATGGCGCTTGCGGTACTTGCAATGGGAATAACGTCATTGCTATGACCCGGCTTAGACATGAAATGCCGCTGGCCTGGTCTCACCGGCGCATCACCGAAGTTCATTAAGATAAAAAAAAGATGACAATAAAAACCATTGATGCCGACAATTCAGTTCCCGACCATAATAGTCTGGAAAAGAGCTTGAACGAGACCTTCGGCCTATTGCACCTGAGGCCCGGACAGGAGGAAGTCATTCAGAATGTGCTACATGGACGCGACACGCTCGCTGTCATGCCGACGGGGAGCGGCAAGTCTCTTTGTTATCAGCTTCCCGCACTTGAATTTACCCGGCACTACTCTCGTTGTGTCGCCTCTCATTTCGCTGATGAAGGACCAGGCAAAAAAACTGGAAGAGGTCGGGGTGGAAACTGCGCAGGTAAACAGTACTCTCAATACGCAGGAAGAGTTCGATACCTTGCGGGATATCTGCCAGTCACGCAGCGAAGTCGTTTTTGTAACACCTGAACGGCTCACCGATCCGGATTTCATCGCGAGTCTGAAACGCATCACTGTCAGTTTATTCGTGGTGGATGAAGCGCACTGTATTTCCCAATGGGGTCATGACTTTCGTTCCGCATATCGCGAGTTGGGACATGTTATAAAAGCGCTCGGCACTCCACCGGTACTCGCATTGACGGCTACAGCGACATCAGAGGTGATGAAGGACATTGCGCGGCAACTGGGGCGGGATTCAATGCAAATTGTCAACACGGGCATCTACCGTTCGAATCTGCAATATCGTGTCATACACGTCACGAATGCCGAAGAGAAATTGGAGAAGCTGCGAAAACTGATAGAGAAAAATGAGGAAAGCGGAATTATCTATGCAGCTACCGTAAAAGCGGTGGAAGACTTGGCAGCGGTGCTTCGCGAGGTCGATGAAAGTGTAACGCTCTATCATGGCCGCCTGACAAAGAAAGTGCGCCGCGAGAACCAGGAAAAGTTCATGGCAGGCGAAAGCAGGGTTATGGTAGCGACCAATGCCTTTGGCATGGGGATCGACAAACCCGACATCCGGTTCGTGGTGCATTTCCAGATGCCCGGGAATCTTGGAGCTTATTACCAGGAGTCCGGCCGTGCCGGCCGCGATGGGAAGGACGCCACATGCACCCTGTTTTATGATATTCAGGACAAGCGCATACAGCAATTTTTCCTGGTGCGGCACCGTCCTGGATATGAGGAGTTACATGAGGTTTGCGGCGCAATCCAGAACCTGTTAATCAAGCAATCACGGCCGAGTTCGACGAGATACGTGAGAGAGTCAAACAATTCTCGGTTCGCAAGCTACAAGTTTTAATGAACCTTTTGGAGGAAGCCGGCATTGTTACACGCGGCAGGCATAAGGGTTATTACCTGCGGAACAAGAACATCCCCTCGGAAAAACTGATTCAACTTGCCAACGTCTCGATTGATAAAGATCAGCATGACCGCCAATCACTGGAGCACATGGTGTCATATGCAGAGAGCGGATATTGCAGATGGAAAGTACTGCTTGAATACTTCAGTGAAGAAACCGGGTGGGATTATTGCAGCCATTGTGATAATTGCGTTGAACCACCCCAAGGAGCATTACCGCCACTCCATAGTGCGTTAGGGCAGGAGAGCGCAAGGCTGGAGAATAGTAACTCCCTAAACTTTCCTGAGGGAACATCCACGTTATCACCTGACTTTGCGATTGGAATGGCGGTTCAAGTGCCGCAAGTGGGCAGAGGCCGGGTCATCAGCAGTACTGAAGAGATGATCACCATACTTTTTTCTGATAATCAAAAGAGAAATTTTCTTAAAAGCTATGTGAAGCCGGTCCACAATAGGCCGCGATAGCGGAAGGCTACGTGATATTCCTGTGCTGTGTCATGCTCGAGGAAGCTGATTTTCGCCTCTTTTAGCTGCCGGAAAGACTGGTAGAGGCTGAGAATAAATTAAATCAGGCGGATATGGCGATACCTCATCCGTTCTCCATTCGCGACGGAAAATTGTAATTTATTTTTTCAATCCGTGAACTTTCCATCCCATACCGCCGCTAATATCAGCGGATGCGTAATGTTTAATTCGTGTTCGCTAATCAGACTAAGCAGGAATGTGTAATATGTAATAGGTCATCACATTGGTCATATCCTGAAATGTTAAACAGCGTGCAACACTTTCCAGATTAGGGGTGGAAACAGCGTCCAATAGTTTCCACCTCAGTGTATAACCATCCGGTATTTGAGCCGGAGGTATCTGGAGTGTTTTATATGGACATCATTTACGAAATTCGCCGGAGACATTCGGTACAAAAGCAA
>JACCWK010000222.1 GCA_013697655.1 Nitrosospira sp. | reverse complement strand
ACTGGCCGGTCCATATTTCGCCGCTTTTTCGGCCAATAGAACAACTATTGGCCTTCAAAATCGTCAAAATCTGTCCCCGCCCAGTCACTTTTTCGCTTCGATTCTTCAAGTCCGACAGGCTGCTAGTATTAAGGTCCCCGCAGATGCCGTCAGACCATTATCTTGAACCTAAAGGTCCAAGGTGGTCACTAACCGGATGCATCAGGCGCTTCCGTATAGGACGCGCACAACAGCATCACTGTGGCGGGCAACCAATTCTTAAAAAGTTGGTTCAAAGAATATGGGTCTAAACAAACACCGCAGGGAACAACTTCTTACCACTTTGCTTTCAGGCAGAATAACCGACTCGAACGCAAACTGGAATTTATTTGGGGCGGCCTGAGAGTTTCGCAATTCCGGATTAAAACAGCTTGTCTTGTTCCGGCATTGCCGCATCGAGCACCGCCTGCATGCAATCGATTCTACGCTTAAATTCTTCCATGTCAAAGCCCCCTCTCTTTCTTATGGTGAGTAATTCATGAGTGATATTGAGGGCGGCCATAATGGCGACACGCTCAGAGCCGACCACCTTTCCGCTATCTCTGATTTCGCGCATATTCTTATCAACATAAGCTACTGCTTGCAGCAACTCCTCGCGCTCCTCGTCGGGGCAGGTCACGCGGAATTCGCGTCCCATAATAGTAATATCCATGGCTGGGGAGGTTTTCATTCTTCACTTCCAGGAATTTGTGTCAGCAGGACTTCCAAACGGCCGGCTGCAACGCTTATTTTTTCCGTCAAGTGTTTATTTTCACTAGTGGCGCTCAGCAGCTGCTGGCGCAATTCAATATTTTCCGAGCGTAACTGCTGACACAGTTGCACGAATTGATTAATTTTATCTTCCAGGGACTTGAGCTCTGCTTCCATCGGTCCACTATAGTTCGGGAATCCGTGTTGAGTCAACTGGTAAGGGAATTCTTCAAATGTTATTTCCAGTATTCGGCACCCACTCAACCAACTCATCCGTTACGGTAAAAAATATTTATCCGAACGTTGCTGCCAAGCTAGATGATTCTGGTAGAATTCGCGCCACGTTTGAGGTACTTGGCCGCTCTGCGGTCGAGTTAAACGGGAACCAGGTCATATGCCTGGGCTGCCCCCGCAACGGTAAGCGAGTGTGGGCGTATCAAGTAAGTAACTTCTGAATAAGTCCTCGTGATCTTATTCAGCAATTCTTTCTTACTGTCACTGTGAATTCTCCAATTCATGGGAAGACGATACGTCAAATCTTGCGAGCCCGGATACCGGCCTTGAACGGGTAGGGGAATATCGCGTGGGGCGATGTCCTGATCGATATTGTTTTTCGCTCAAGAAGTCGACGCGGTAATTCCTCGTTTATCACAACGGTGGAGCGGCGTCCGCCCAACACAAAATTCCACGTTCTTATTTCGAAGATTACTGGCTATCTTGTCGTCCCGCAATCGGGGGGGATTACCCATCGATAACTACGGTAGCGGCGCCTAAAAATCACTATGGGCGCGCCCAATATCGAGATGCGCCCGTCCTGGTCTGAAGGGAAGGCAAGGTTAAATGCCTGCGAGGTGAATGAATGAAACTAGGCAGAATGTTAACTCTCGGGTTGGTATTGAACCAGGCTGGCTTGGCCCTGGCAAATGATTTACCAAAAATTGTGCTGCCTGAACTTACTATCTACGGCGGCAACCGGATTCCCCTTGCTCGTGAGTTGACCAACCATCGAGTTAATACAGTGAAGTTGAAGGTGGAAGATAACGACTGGAAGACCGTATTGCAGGAGCAGGTGCAAGTAAATGAGAGTGGGCCAGGTGGTCCGCTCGTCGTTTTTATGCGGGGCTCCAATTCAAACCAAACGTTGTTTCTGATTGATGGCGTTAAAATGTATTCTGCAACCAATGGAGCCCCGAACTTTGCCGCTATTGCTCCAGGGTTGTTGTCATCTGTTGATGTGATACAGGGTGGGGTGTCGGCAGCCTTTGGGTCCAACGCGATGGGGGGGGTGATAAGGGGAAACATCGATATCCCGAAAGGAGTAACGCTCTCGGCTGGAGGTGGGTCGAGATTTTCAGAGAGGGCTGCCACGAGTCTCGGGATGCGGGGAGACTCATATTACGCGGGGGTACGTTTCGTACAGGATATTATACGGCAGGGATCCGCGACGAACAGCAGTAATCCTTTTGCTTTTAATCCGGATAACGACCCCCGCAAACGCGTGGGAATCGTAGCGAAGGCAGGGGGTTGGATAACACCGAATTTCCAGGTAGAAGCTACCGCCTTGGGCTCCGAAGTCAAGACTTCATTCGACGCTTCGCCTATAACTGCCGATATGAACCTGCAATCGATCTCCATGGCGAACCTTAGAGGCATCTATTCGCTTCCCCATGACATAAGCCTTATGGCGACCTATGGCGGTTCTCTTGACAGGTCAACCGTGCGTGGAGCCTTTCCCGCTGTATTCAATTCGCACTCCCTGCAAGGGTCATTGCAACTTGAGAAAAAAATGAATATCGGCCGGGTTTTTACGGGAGTAGATCATGAGATCCAAGGAGTAACCAGCAGCACAACTAAATTTACTTCCACAAGCAGGACGAACGTGGCTGGATTTGTGGGAGCACAGCTAAATTCCGATCATCATGTCGTTGAGGCCATGTTTCGTCATGATGAGAATAGCCAGTTTGGGGACTATGACACCTACTCACTTTCCCTGGCGCGGAAGCTGGGCGAGTCCTGGCGGGTCGGGGCGCTTACTTCGTCATCATTCAAGGCGCCGACGTTCAATGATCTCTATTTTCCAACAACTTTCGGGTTCGGGGGCAATCCAAACCTTAAACCTGAACGTGGCCGAATGCACGAAGCTTTTGTGTCATACGACGCGGGTGGCGCAAGCTATCGTATCGGGTATTTTATCAATACCATCAAGGACGCCATTGTTATCAACCGGATATTCTCACAGGTGGAAAATATCTCCGAAGCCCGAATTGATGGCTTTGAATTCACCGGAATTCAGCCAATCGGCAAAAGCTGGACAATGCGAACAAACGTGACCATCCAGGATCCCCGTAACCAACAGCTCAACACCATTCTTTCTCGCAGGTCGCGGACATTTGGCACCGTGGTCATGAGGTACGCTTCGGGGAATTTTTCGGCGGAGGCGATCGCAAGGGGCGAAGGCGAGAGATTTGACGATAACGAAAATCTTAACAAGCTGCCCGCAATGGTCATTGCGGGTTTTAGCGCATCATACAGAATCCGGCAAGGCCCTACTTTGCGTGTTCAGATTGATAATCTCATGGACAAGAAATACCAGCCAGCGGTTGGGTTCAACGGAATTCCCCGGACGGTATGGGCAAGTATCTCTCATACATTCTGACCGTCTTGCTATCGTAGCGTATACCGAGAACTTGAACAAATCCGCGAATTGCTTGGAGCGTGCGCGACGAAGGATTTGTACGATCGCAACTATGCGAGCGGGGGGCCGAAAGGACAAGCACGCAGGTGGTCAGTTCCCCTGCCAAGAGTCTGATGCTGGGCTGCTTATAGATAAGGCCCAATAAAGTATGAATTTTTGTTGAGTTCCATGATCGGATGGTGATGGAAAGAGAAAACGCAAGAAAGCAAACACTGGAGCAACTTCACGAGCGGCGCAAGCAAGTCGTGCGG
>JACCWK010000221.1 GCA_013697655.1 Nitrosospira sp. | reverse complement strand
ACTGGCCGGTCCATATTTCGCCGCTTTTTCGGCCAATAGAACAACTATTGGCCTTCAAAATCGTCAAAATCTGTCCCCGCCCAGTCACTTTTTCGCTTCGATTCTTCAAGTCCGACAGGCTGCTAGTCTGCGTTTATAGGAGAAAGCCGGAAGAGATTTGGCTTGTTCATTTCCCCGATGTCGATGCCGATCCACGGACGCATTTCATCGTCAATCACCAGGCCTTCGGCTTTTTCAAGGCCTTTCGGGAGCAGCCAATACTCGCCATGGCTTCCGTCGGACTTATGGCCCACGCCAACCCTGTCTTCGTCGGGACTGAGGGTTTTTTCCAGCCGAATCACGGTCGAGCTTTCCTGAGACAGCAGATAAACACGTCCGTCCGGACCAACCGTGATTTCGCTCGCGTCCTTGGCGAGTTCCTGCAGGCGCTCCGAGAACGCCCACGCCTTCAATGCGACCAGGCTGCCCGTCCGGCCTGGGATCGATGGAGGCTGGATGAATGCTTCCTCTTTTTGCAAAAATTCGTCCGGGCCGTAGCCCGCCGGCGCATCGCCCGCTGGGCCAAACTCGACAAGCATGGAGGGCTGTTTTTCCTTGAGCACAAGAACGTGTCCTCGCTTCATGAGGATCATCCCCTCTCCGCGTGAATTGAGGTGTGCCTTCCAAACCGAGTGGAGTTGCGCGATCGTGGAGACATCCAGTTTGAAACTCCCCCGATATTGCCGCAAATCCCGGTCCAGGCAGAAGACTTCGCTGTAAGTCTCGCTCAACATGCAAACAGTGTCCTTGCCATCGGCGGCGATAGCCTCCCATTGGGAAGGATCGTCGGCATTTCGGCCGATAACATGCGCAACGTCTTGTGGAGGATCGATGGCGTTTGGCGTGGCGTTGATGGGCAGGTTTGCAATTTTGAAGCTCGCATCGCCGATGAGGTAGAGTCTGATTCCTTCCTTCTTTTGCGTACTGGCTCGCACCATAGCCAGGCCGGAAACTTCCGCGACGGAAACGTTATATTGCGCAGTGATGGTGAGTGCTTTCCGAGGGTCCTTTCCGGCATCATCCGGGCCGGAAAAAGCGGTATTTCCAAAAATGCCCAGGAGGCAGGCACCCCCTACAAGCGCGAGGTTCATGGCGCCGCCACGCTTCCATAACCATTGAATCATTCTAGTCATAACATGCGCATTTTTCTCTTCCCCTTCGCGTCTCGTCTAGGGATCTGCCGATTCCGTAGATCGTGGCTGATTTCTCAGCACTCGCAAGCGTTGTTTTGCATAGTCCAGCATCGCCTTGGCACGTTGAGCATTCTGTTGCTCCCCGCTGGGCAATTGTTCGTTGGTTTTCGCGATATAGCGGTCGCGCACGTCCATAATTTTGTTCGTGAGCGGACTATCCGACGCGTTCGGACCATAGAGCATTGTCAGATAATTGCCGAGCCGCTTTCTAAATTGCGCGTCAAGAGCGGAGATGCTGAATAATTTATCGAACAGTATGCGAGGCGCATTGGCTACCTCGGTATAGGAATAGCTGCGCGCAGGACCGCCCCGGCTACTGGCGTAGTCGAAGGTATTGTCCACATCCCAGACGATAAGTTTCCATTTACTGCTCGGCGCGTGAAAATACAGCACATCATTATTGAAATTTCCATAGGCG
Organism: Nitrosospira sp.; assembly: GCA_013697655.1. Taxonomy (GTDB): domain Bacteria; phylum Pseudomonadota; class Gammaproteobacteria; order Burkholderiales; family Nitrosomonadaceae; genus Nitrosospira. Next base: position 20,358 of record JACCWK010000221.1, on the reverse strand, counting down.
CTATCCCAATGGCCGACGGTTGTTGCAAATGCCGCGTAATTCATGAAGGAGTCGAGATCGAGAACCTTACTCAGATCCGATGCCGTCCCGGCGGCATCTATGCGGGCCTTGAGGCCGTCGGTTCCGTTAATGTAACCCAACGCCTTTAACTGCGCGGCTGCGCCTTCTTCGTTGAGTTTTTTTCCATTCAGATATTCGGGTTCGAGGCACGGGTAAGTGAGCCCTCCGCTGCCTCGTTCAACTTTAAGTGCGCAACCGTGCGCCATCGAGAAGACAGTAGGTTTCTTATCGTCGTAGCGCATTTTGAAGAAACCCTTATCCAGGGGTTCGGCGACAAGATAGACACGTTCAAAGCGGTTATTGCAAATATTGTCCGCGTCGTCGGTGCAAAACTGAAATTCGACTACCGCGTAGACGGTGCGATAGACCGGCGGGCCGCGCACCGTGGTTTTGGCAACGTCTTCCGTTTTTGCCGCAGCCCACGTAGCTACGAATTCGCGCGCGAGGATGCCATTGCCGCTGTCATTCTCGGAGCTCGAGTCGTTGTAGCTACGGCGCAAATTCAGCTCTTCAAATCCATGTAAAGTGCGATCGCGGATTGCCTCTGCGGCCGGCTCGCTGTAGTTGACTTCGACCCAGTCCTCTGCCCCTTGCCGGGTGTAGACACCTTTCGATTTGTCGAAGGCAACGGTGAATTGAAGGCGCGGTATGCAGCGTGAGCTATTGCCGCGAACCTTGATGGCAACATCCTTCATGCCAACGTCGTTGAATGTGAAATCGCGTACATGCACCCATTTTGCAGTACCCAGATTGCGGCATCCATTGGTCTTCTCGTCTTCGTGGAGCCGGTTCCACACAGCCTGATTCATGCGAAGGGAAATCTTGTGGATTTGTCCGTTGAACAGTTTGCTTTCGGTGAGGGCCCACAAATCCTCTCCCGATATCTGCTGCTGTTCCTCTTCCACGGCGGCGGATGGTGCGGTGGCGACGGAATGTTGAACCAACCGCTTCGACAACGCCGGTCTTTTGACCGAAGCATCGCGTGCGGAGAGCTGGGCAGAGGAAAAGCTTGCCCCGAACGAAAGGCTGAGGAATGCTGCAACGCAGCAAATCTGGAGAGTCCATGTCTTATTCATGATCAGACATGACTTTCCGCGAAGTTGAGCTTGCACGCAATTGTACTTGAGTCCAATGGCAAGGGCTTGAAACAGGTGGGAAGCGGTCTCGGGAGGCAACAACCTTTCTGGCACCAGAATAGGCCCCTCAGGCAACACTCCTGCCACAGGGCTTCCGGCTCAGTATAGTTCAGACTTCCTGAATTTCAAGCGGTGGACAAGAGTCATGGAAAGCAAACTCCCACTTGGGCGATGCGCCTCGCAATCCCGGATTTCCCCGGGATTCATATACAACGCAATCCTAGGATTCCAGAGTTGCTTCCATCGTGATCGTTGCCTTGAACAGCTTGGACACCGGGCAACCGACTTTCGCCTTGTTGGCAATTTCCTCGAACTTTGCCTGATCGGCTCCCGGAATTTTTGCCGTGACGGTAAGATGGCTTGCGGTAATCTCGAAGCCTTCGCCAACTTTGTCCAGGGTAACGGCGGCATGGGTCTCGATCTTTTCCGGCGTCAGGCCTGCTTCACCAAGCATGAGGGCGAGCGCCATCGAGAAACAGCCGGCATGAGCAGCGCCGATGAGCTCCTCCGGGTTGGTGCCTTTGCCGTTCTCGAATCTTGATTTGAAGCCATAAGGCGCTTCCTTGAGCACACCGGTTTCGGTGGAAATGGTGCCGCCGCCATCCTTGATGCCGCCTTTCCAGACAGCCCACGCTTTTTTTGTCGTCATGATTGCTCCATTTTAGGGATAAGAAAAACCGGCGGCTGACGATAGATCATGAATGATCCGTATTTGCGCCGCAGGGGGAAACCAGGAGGTTGCCCCCGCAGCCGTGCCGGGTCTGTGCGGTTGCACACACAAAATGGGAAGCGCATGGCCGCGAACGAGGCTTCGCGACAGTGTTTTTTCGGGCGAGGTCAAGCGAAGGGTTACGGCGGCCTGCGGATTCGTTCAATTAAATAGTTATTGCGCTATTTATCAAAAAGTACCTTGATGCCGTCTCCTTCGTCGGAAAGCATCCCTGCTCCCGACGATATCCATTGATCAATCTGGCAGGGCTATCGTCCATCCTCTTCATTTCTACCGAAAATCGCGCTCGGGTCTTGCATTCCATAATATCCCCACGCCGATAACGGCCGATAAAACCGAGCCCGCGAAAATGGCGATTTTAGCGGCGGCGAAGTCTGCTTCCACGGCAAAGGCCTGACTGGCTATGAAAAGCGACATGGTGAAGCCAATGCCGGCCAAGGCTCCGGCACCCGCTAACTGACGCCAGGAATAGGCAGAAGGCTTGGCCGCGATACCCAGTCGCACCACTAACAAGGTAGCGGCGAGAAACCCGAGCGGCTTGCCGATCACCAGCGCCGCCGCTACGCCGATCATCAGCGCGGCATGGCCGCTGAATACATCGGTGTCCATCACCACCCCGGCATTGACCAGCGCGAACAGAGGCAAGACAACGTAGCTCGATCTGGGCGCGACATAGCGTAGCATGCGATCGGCGGGCGATTCCAGCCGGTCATGGATGGCGTCCAGCGCCTCGAGGGAGGGTTCGGAAGGCCCATACCGAAAAACTTCCTGTCCCCGCTTGGTTTCCGCTGTCAGGATCGCATCGGCTTGCAGCATCAGCGCTTTCGGATTGGGCGGCGGACGCGTCGGAATGAGGAATGCCAGCAGGATGCCCGCCAGGGTCGCGTGGATGCCCCCTGTATGCACGCATGCCCAGAGGCCGGCTCCAAGAAATACATAGGGGGAGGCGCGATACACGCCGCCGCGATTGAGCAGTGCCAGCAAACCCACGATGGCAGCGGCGCTCCCAAGATATCCAAGCTTTAATTCGCTGGAATAGAAGATCGCCACGACAATAATTGCGCCGATGTCGTCGACAATGGCAGCCGCCGTCAAAAAAACGCGTAGTTCGACAGGAACCCGTCTGCCCATCATTGCTATCAGAGCCACGGCAAAAGCGGTATCCGTCGCCATCGGCACGCCCCAGCCGCGGGACCAGACACCCGCAGGCACCAATATCAGATACAGCAATGCGGGCACCACCATGCCGCCGATAGCTGCGGCAACGGGTAACGCCATGGAACTTCGGTCAGCGAGATGCCCAACCGTGAATTCGCGCTTGATTTCCAAACCCACCACGAGAAAAAAAATAACCAGCAAGCCGTCGTTTATCCAGTGGCGGAGCGATAGTTCGAACGCTGCGCTACCGAAAGTGAACCCCAGCGGAAGGTTCCAGAAATCGTTAAAGCTGGAGCTGAACGTGGAGTTGGCCAGTACGACTGCAATCACGGTGGTCAACAGCAGCAGAATGCCTGTGGAAGGAGCCCATTTGGCGAAATCCAGCGCGACCGCGTGAACCACGTGTCCCGGTGAGCCAAGCATTGCTTCGGAAAACGAGCTGGCATCCCACGGCCCGTCATAACGTCGGCCGTTGATGAAAAAAGTCGGGGTGATGAGGACGCCGCTGGCTGCGGCACTTTCAACATCCGCATCGATACGTGCCCTAACCCGCGAGAAGCTGTCATTATCAGAGGAGTCAGCTTGCCCCTCGAGAACCAGATCTGCAGCGATAGTGTGCAGATGCTCTTCGGTGACCTCATCTGCCTGGGTTATTAGTGAAACGTGCACATTCCAGAATCGTACCGGGTCACTGTATGATTCCACCAGCTCAGCAGCTCGACGCGCGATATCGCTGCCCGGCACTGGCCGATGACGGAATACATAGCGCAAGCGGTGGCCGAATTGGCTGCGCATGGCGGCGACGCGCCCGTGAGTGAGCCGAGAGGCCGGATCTGCGTAGCTGCCATATTCGACCAGCGTAATCTCGGCATCGGAAGGACCCAGTACGTGGTCGTATGCTTCGTCGACCGCACGGTCGAGCCGATTGGTAGGGGTCGGGAGGGTCACGTCATTCCATTTTTCGCTCGGTTAGCAAGTTAGGAGTCTTCATATCGGTGCTGGGGTTGTCGCGGCTCCCGCTGGCAAGCCGGCCGGATTTGCTATAGGTACCTGTTTATGTGGAGAGCCTTGGTTTGCGCTCCTGGTTAGCAAGCATTGGATCAGCGGCTTTGGGCTCTGCAAAATGCGGCAAGAGGGCTGTTGCTACCCGAGGACTATCTTCATCTCCGGTGGCAACTGCAGCAACCGGCGTCCGGGCACAATGGACTACGAGGCAATCCGACTCAGATAAGTTTCATGGTGCGGGGAAAGCGCCCATCTATCCATTCCCAGACTTCTGAAGGCATATACCCTGCCACGGCCCCGGCAATTTCGGTCAGGAGAAATTGGAAATCGTCGCTTCCGTAAGTTCCAAGGGTTTTCACTAGCTGTTCAGGTTCAACATCTGTTTCAAACACAATGGCACAGGCATGTTCGCCGGATGCAATGATTCGCCAATTATTGCCGGATAGGGTTTCAACTTCATTACGAATATGTTGAACCGTCATCGCGTATTCTTTCAAATAGGGATAGCAAAAGGTGAGCTGGTAAAGGGCCATGATTTCCATAGGAATATATAATATCGAGGAGCCACTTTGATTCAGATGCAATCCAGATGCGATGCAGCTTATCCGGATTTAATCTGACGCAAGGCGCGCGGAAGCAGGGTTCCAAAATGGGGAGCCGCGCTATGCGAGTATTATATTCCATGTAAAGGCCGCTGCATCATCAATAGATGAGCAGGCACCTGTCCATTTCCGCGGGTGCGGAAGGGTCGAATTCAGGGCTTTCGATACGCTCGATGGCACGCGATAACGCGTCGCGGAGTTCCCGTGCCTGCTCTGCCTGCATCACATAGTGCCTGCCGGGATCGGCCTCGGCAAGTTTCTGGTTCTCATGAGTCAAGAAGGGGAAGCGAATAGAAACGATTCCCTCAATGGGCGCGGATTTCATTTCCCAGCCGGTAATCGGAAACAGAAAAGGGTCATCATTCATGGCGGCTTCCGCTAAGAATTTTGGTGGAACATCAAGTGTAGCAGCGAGCGCGTTTTTACTTCGTTGCCTACCGCACATTGGGCAAGATATTTGTGTCCATGGCCTGATTGCGACATTCCAGCTACTAAAAAAATGACCCATACAGCAGGGTTATGTCTGACTTTATTGCAGGGGTGCCGGACTAAACCGCTTTTACCGGCCGCATTTACATTGTCCATTCTGCTTCGCCAGCTTGATATAGCTGCGGATCTTGGCTAACATAACGCGATCGCAGTCACATGATATTGGTGCATATTCCATGATTTCGCGGTCGTGAACCCCGCAGTAATCCGGACTACCTGCTATTTGGCAAAAAGAGGGATCATGAAGAGAACACTATTAATCTTTTTCTTCGCACTATTCTCTACCCAACTCTTTGCGCAAAAAGAGTCGGGCGAATACCCTTGGGCGAAAGCAGCAAAAATCATAGAGGCGGACGAGGCAAAATCCAAAAAGGCAGGGCAGCGGAAAGAGGGCGAAACCCAAAAACCCGAAAAAAAACCGGATAAAAAGAATGACGCTGAGAATAGGAAGGACAGGAACGGGTAGCCGCCCGGCTGAAAGAAACGCCAACCCTGCCTTTTGCTGGTTGATGTTCCTTTCTTGATGGCGCCCCGGTGGGGTTTATTCGGATTCCGGTTGTCGACAATAAGCGGCATGCAAAAAAATCACATCCATGGTTCCAGTTTCCTCCTGCTATAGAATATAGAAACAGATTAACGGAAACCAGTTCCACCAAGTACATCTCCCGGCAGACATCCATCATCTCATGCAGCAAGAGGAATTCCAGAGGCTCTGATGGGTGCTTTGATTTTCTACATCGCCATCTATTTCATAGGCTTCTACGGGGCGTACCTGCTTAACCAGGTGGTGGGTCGCGCCCTGATTCGCAACCGCCGCATCGCAGGCCTTGTTCTCGTTCTCACAGTCAGCATGGTGCATGCCTACAAGATAATAAGCTCCCCGCCACCTCATGATCACGATGACGGGGCAGGGTATGCGCTTGGCTTGTATGTCATCATGCCGGTCGCCATCATCGTAATCGGCGTTCTATATCTCATGTGGCAGGAAGGAAATGATAAAGACATATCATGATTGCCTCAGCATCTGCCACTCCCTCTACAGTTTTGTCTCTTTTGCCAGAGGTCATGGTTCAGTGGGCTTATAACCATAGCCTGAATCATTTAAGCATATGAAGCTGCTTCTGACTGGGGACGTCTGCTCCAGCGGGACAGGCAAGCAATGCGTTTAGGTGCAAGCCGTACTGTACTTCAGTCCAATGGGCAATGCGGCCAGAACCTGTAAAATATGAATCAAGGTTGCTTCTTTCCTCCAGGTAGTTGGAACCCCGGCCCGGCTGCACTGACCATGCGCCGGGTTTTTTTGGTCCGTTTATTCCATCAATAGGATTCTCGGTCGGCTGGAACATCATTGGGCAAGTAAAAACTATATACTAATCGACACCGCTTGCTTGCCAGGCAACAAGAAATACTAATGATCGCCAGCACCCCCATCATCGGCCAGCCGCAGAAGCAGGTCGGACTAGCGCAGCGTAATCCGACAATTTGGCCGGCGAGAACTCGATGCAATACAGGCAAGCATGGATCGCGGGTGGTTCATTCTTTTTCACTGTATAACAGCGGAGCGTCGCCCTTTCTTTGCATCTGTCGATGCGGTGGAGGGTTTGCGAATGGCATTCCGTGGGGTACGTTCGCGCCACCCTTTCGATATCGGCACAATCGTGGTTCTACCCGATCATCCGCGTTGCATCGGGTCGCTGCCAGCGGGAGATATCGATTTCGTGACGCATTGGCGTCTGATCAAAACGTGGTTTACAAAGGAACCTCTGAATCAGTCCTGCGCGGAGCACGTTTTCCATGCCAATCCTGATATAACCACAATCGTATAACAGTTGTAACGGCTGAGCTGGAGATTTAGACTATCGCTCTCATGGAAGCGGAGGCAAAGTTTGCATTTAAACTGCAAGGCTCGCGGGAATCCTGGTAACAGAAGGCATAAAGCGGCAACTGATAATATTGATGGCTTCAAGGGAGAGGGCAGGGAATCCGTATAACCTGACATTCGAAGTTGTACTTCAGTCCAATAGGCAATGCGCCCCAAGCTTGTAAGATAAGACTCGGCGCGACAACGACAACTCTTAGCACCATAGCTGTAGGCATGGCCCGGCCGTACTGACCCGCGCTTTTTCCTGGTTTGTTGCTCTATCAATAAGTACTCTCTGGCGATTGGGACATCGTCGGACTGGTAAACTATGTCACGCGGGATCATATAAATAACTGGCGCTGCCTAGTCGCCAGGACAACAAAAAATAATTATGACTGCTAATACACTCCTCAAAGAGCGCTGCTCTGCTATTCGAGCAGTTGCTACCGGAACTGTCTCACGATGAGGCTTGAGCAACGCCACGCTGATCTTTCGCATCGAGCTGGGCTTTAAATGAGGTATTACGCAGTGTCATCCCAAGCGGAATGCTGTCGGCATCGCCAACGCCATCGAAGTGATGATTCGGAACTACTGCGGTCGAGTGGCGTTGAGATTGCGCCGCTCGTTCCTACGGCCCAGAGGTAACGAAGTGAGCCAGGTAGTGCTATCCCGCCAGTTGCCATGCCCATAGGTGTTGTTAATGTCTAACCCGTTCTTTGACCACCCAATCCTGAACTCCCCTTATGCCTATCCCGCACGGCACTGGGAGCTGGATGAGCATGGTCAACCTACGCAGAAGATTGTCGAAAGCCGTCGCCGCGCAGAGTTCATCACGCCGATCCCGAAACCGAAGAAGCGGAAACGCGCCGCCGCGCAGGAGGCATTCGTTTTCGATGAAGGCAAGGGGCTTTCAACGAAGGCGCAGCAATATGACCCCACTTCGATCATCAGGGAGGTGCGCAGTTATGTGGACGTCTGGCGTACCTTGCCCAATCCCAATCAGTGGCAGGTCACGCCGGAGACAACCCGTCTTCTTCAGTATTGGCGCCATCACAAATTCAGTGGAGTCCGACCTTTTTTCTGCCAGGTCGAGGCGGTGGAAACTGCCATCTGGCTCACCGAGGTTGCGCCTCAGTCCAAAAACGGGAAGCGTATGCTCGACCATCTCGCGTCGGCCAACAGGGATGCCAACCCGGAGTTGATGCGGTTTGCGCTGAAGCTGGCCACCGGCGCCGGCAAGACGACGGTGATGGCCATGCTCATCGCGTGGCAGACGATCAATGCGGTGCGACGCCCGAGCAGCAAGCATTTCACGCGCGGCTTCCTGGTCTGCGCACCGGGCTTGACGATCAAAGACCGGTTGCGCGTCCTCCAGCCCAACGACCCCGACAGCTATTACAAAGACCGCGAGCTTGTGCCGGGCGACATGCTCGACGACGTGAACCGGGCGAAAATTGTCATCACCAACTACCACGCCTTCAAGCTGCGCGAGCGCATCGAGCTTTCCAAAGGGGGACGCCAGCTTCTCCAGGGCCGCACGGGTGAGGAACCCAGGACGCTTGAAACCGAAGGCCAGATGATCCAGCGCGTGATGCCTGATTTAATGGGCATGAAGAACATCATCGTGATCAACGACGAGGCGCATCATTGCTATCGGGAAAAACCGAAAGATGCGGACGACGAGGACCTGAAAGGTGACGAGAGGAAGGAGGCCGAGAAGAATAATGAGGCGGCACGCCTCTGGATTTCCGGCCTCGAAGCCGTGAACCGCAAACTGGGCCTGAGCCGCGTCATTGATTTGTCGGCGACGCCATTCTTCCTTCGCGGCTCCGGCTATGCTGAGGGCACCCTGTTTTCGTGGACGATGAGCGACTTTTCGCTTATGGATGCCATCGAATGCGGCATCGTCAAACTGCCGCGCGTCCCGGTCGCGCAAAACATTCCCGGCGAAGAGATGCCGATGTTCCGCGACCTCTGGGAAAATATCCGCAAAGACATGCCGAAAAAAGGGCGAGGCCAGGGCGAGGAACTTGACCCGCTCAGACTCCCCACCCGGTTGCAGACCGCGTTGCAAGCCCTGTACGGCCACTACGAGAAGACCTTCCGGCTCTGGGAGGATAAGGGCATCAAGGTGCCACCCTGTTTCATCATCGTCTGTCAGAACACTGCCATCTCCAAGCTGGTTTATGATTTCATCTCCGGCTTCCATCGCAAGAAGGATGACGGCACCACCACGCCGGAACACGGACGCCTTGCACTTTTTCGCAATTTTGACGAAACCACCGGCAACCCGCTTCCGCGTCCGAACACGCTCCTGATCGACAGCGAACAGCTCGAAGCGGGCGATGCGCTCGACGACAACTTTCGCGGCATGGCGGCCGACGAGATTGAGCGTTTTCGCCGTGAGATCGTGGAGCGCAGCGATGATGCCCGCGCTGGCGACAATATCACCGACCAGGAATTGCTCCGCGAGGTCATGAATACCGTCGGCAAGCCCGGTCAGCTAGGCGGCGCCATCCGCTGCGTTGTCTCCGTCTCGATGCTCACCGAAGGCTGGGATGCCAATACCGTCACCCACGTGCTCGGTATTCGCGCCTTCGGCACTCAGCTCCTATGCGAGCAGGTCATTGGCCGCGCGCTGCGCCGCCAGTCATACGAGCTCAACGAAGAAGGTCTCTTCAACGTCGAATACGCCGATGTCTTTGGCATTCCCTTCGACTTCACGGCCAAGCCGGTCATTGCTCCGCCGCAGCCGCCACGCGAGACGGTCCAGGTCAAGGCCATGCGCCCGGAGCGCGACGCCCTCGAAATCCGCTTCCCCCGCGTCGAAGGCTATCGCGTCGAGTTGCCGGAGGAACGGCTGACCGCAGACTTCAATGACGACTCCATCCTGGAACTCAGCCCTGACCTCGTCGGCCCGTCCATCACGCGCAACTCCGGCATCATCGGAGAAGGCGTGGATATGAGCCTCAAGCACCTGGGCGACATGCGGCCTTCCACACTTGTCTTCCACGTCACCCAGCGGCTGCTTTACACGAAATGGCGCGATCCCGGCGAGGAGCCGAAGCTCCACCTCTTCGGCCAGCTCAAGCGCATCACCAAGCAATGGCTCGACACCTGCCTCGTGTGCAAAGGCGACACCTATCCCGCGCTGCTCATGTATCAGGCACTGGCCGACATTGCCTGTAACCGCATCACCGCCGCCATCACCCGCCGGTTTCTTGGGGAGCGACCCATCAAGGCGCTACTCGATCCTTATAATCCCACCGGGTCCACCAGCCACGTCCGCTTCAACACCTCGAAGACGGACCGCTGGGAAACGAGCTCAAAATCCTGCCATATCAATTGGGTCATTCTCGACAGCGACTGGGAGGCGGAGTTTTGCCGTGTGGCGGAGTCGCATCCCAAGGTCCGCGCCTACGTGAAGAACCACAACCTTGGTCTGGAAGTGCCTTATCGCTACGGCTCCGAGACGCGCAAGTATCGCCCTGACTTCATCGTGCTGGTGGATGACGGGCACGGCCCCGATGACCCGCTGCATCTCGTGATCGAGATCAAGGGCTACCGGCGCGAGGACGCGAAAGAGAAGAAATCCACCATGGATACCTACTGGGTGCCCGGCGTGAACCATCTCGACACCTATGGCCGCTGGGCGTTTGCCGAATTCACCGAGATCTACCGTATTGAGGCTGACTTCAAGGCCAGGATCGCGGAAGCCTTCGAGAACATGCTGTCCGCCATTCCGCAGAAAGCGACGCCATGAACGCCACGTCCTCTCCGGTGCCCGTCGAACTCGCTGGCGAAATACAGGCAAAGGCCCGAGAGCCTATACATATCCCCCTATATGTGTATATAAAATTACATTTCTCTATACATGTCGGATACAATCTGCAAAGAAATGATTGAAATTCCTCCGTTGACCAACCTGCAGCCGGCACGCTTCGACAGGCCCGACATCCTGAAAAAGCTGACGGCCGCCAGCCGCCGGTTGGCCGAACTCAAGGGCGTGGCCGCATCCATGCCCAATCAGGGCATCCTGATCAACACTCTTGGCTTGCAGGAAGCCAAGGACAGCTCCGAGATCGAGAACATCGTCACGACCCACGACGAATTGTTCTGCAATGCCGATTTCCCTGGAGCCGCCACCAATGCCGCCACCAAGGAGGTCGCCCGCTACCGGCAGGCGCTGCGCGTCGGCTTCGAGGCCGTTCGCCAGACCGGCTTGCTCACCAGCAACCACATTCTTCAGATCCAGTCCGAGCTGGAGCAGAACAATGCCGGCTTCCGCAAGCTGCCGGGTACCGCGCTCAAGAGCAACAGCGGCAAAACGGTATATACGCCGCCGCAGAACCCCGCTGTCGTTCTGGCACTGATGGCCGATCTCGAACGCTTCATCAACCAGGACGATCTGTTCGACGTCGACCCGCTGATCAAGATGGCGCTCATCCATCACCAGTTCGAGAGCATCCATCCCTTCTATGACGGCAATGGCCGCACCGGACGCATTATCAACGTGCTCTATCTGGTCAGAGAGGGCCTGCTCGACATTCCGGTGCTCTATCTCAGCCGTCACATCATGCGCACCAAGGCCGACTACTACCGGCTGTTGCAGGACGTACGTGAACATGATGCATGGGAAAACTGGGTGCTGTACATGCTGACCGCCGTGGAACGCACCGCGGCCAACAGCATCGCCATCATACAAGCCATAAAGGCCTTGCTGATGGATGTAAAGCACCGCATCCGCGCGCAATACCGTTTCTACAGCCAGGACCTGATCAACAACCTGTTCTCGCACCCTTATACCAAAATCGAGTTCGTCCAGCACGACCTCAAGGTATCGCGCCTGACCGCCACTAAATATCTGGAATCGCTGGCGGCTGGCGGCTTTTTGCACAAGCGCAAGATCGGCCGGTCCAGCTACTACATCAATTCTCCCCTCTATGGCATCCTCACCGGGGAGGCTCTACAGGGAGGCGAGGCATAACCCATGACGAAAAAAAATCCCCCCAGCAAAACCGTCGAAGCTTTGAAGTACGAAGAGGCGACGCGCAAAAATATCCCCACCGCCGAATACCAGTCGGTGATGCAGAAAAATGAGCAAGACCCGGTGCGAGTGGCTTATGAGCGCAGGAATCGAGACCTTGACCCCCAGCTTGTATGGCGCGGCAAGGACGAGCAGGACTGGAGCGATCTGGTGGTTCATGCTCCGCCGCTCTACATCCAGGAAAAGGTTCACCCGAAAGCGCTCGTTAACGACTTGCTGCGCGAGACGAAGGAGCGCGAGCACGAGGCGGGAACGCTCACGCCCGACCTTTTCGCCGATTTCAACGGTATCCCCAAAGACGCGGACAAGACCGAGTTCTACCAGCATGACCAGAACTGGAGCAACCGCATGATTCTCGGCGATTCCCTCCAGGTCATGGCCAGCCTGGCCGAGCGCGAGGGCCTGCGCGGCAAGGTGCAGTGCATCTACCTCGATCCGCCCTATGGCATCAAATTCAACAGCAACTTCCAGTGGTCCACCACCAGCCGCGACGTGAAGGACGGCAAGGCCGATCACATCACCCGCGAGCCGGAGCAGGTCAAAGCCTTCCGCGACACTTGGCGCGATGGCATTCATTCGTATCTGACCTATCTGCGCGACCGGCTGACAGTAGCACGGGATTTGTTGACGGACTCCGGCTCGATTTTTGTGCAGATTGGCGACGAAAATGTGCATCGGGTGAGGGCGGTGATGGATGAGGTATTTGGGGAGGAGAATTTTCTTTCTGAAATCTATACAACCAAAACGGGGAGCCAGACTGGAAACTATCTGGGCAATGTGACAGACATCATTGTTTGGTATGCAAAGAATAAGAACATTACAAAATACCGTCCCATTTACGCAGACCGGGAGTTTCGTGAGGAGTCTGATTTTTCGCCCGATCCGGTCTTATCATCAGGAAATTCAAACGGCATTCCAGTCGTGATTGAATTTCAGGGAAAGAAATTCACCACTGGGACTAATAACCATTGGAAAACGACACTGAATGGCATGGGGCGACTGACGAAAGCTGACCGGATTGTTTCTTTAAAAAGCTCCATTCGTTACAAGCGTTTTTTTAATGATTATCCCGTAAAAGCCATGACAAATACGTGGGCTGATCTTGGCGGTGCAACAGATTTAATTTACGTCGTTCAATCAGCCACAAAGTTAATCGGTCGCTGCATCCTCATGGCCACCGACCCCGGCGATCTTGTGCTCGACCCGACCTGCGGTTCTGGCACCACGGCCACCGTCGCCGAGCAATGGGGCCGCCGCTGGATCACGATTGACACCTCGCGTGTGGCGCTGGCGCTGGCCCGTGCTCGCATCATGGGTGCGCGCTATCCATTTTACCTGCTCGCCGATTCCCGCGAAGGCCAGATCAAGGAAGCTGAAGTCACACGCACCGCGTCGAGTTCGCAGCCCGTGCGTGGGGACATCCGTCACGGTTTCGTCTATGAACGCGTGCCGCATATCACGCTCAAGTCCATCGCCAACAACGCAGAGATCGATGTGATCTGGGAACGCTTTCAGAAGGAACTGGAACTCTTGCGAGCAATGCTCAACAATGAGCTGGGAAAAGATTGGCAGGAATGGGAAATCCCGCGCGAAGCTGGCAAGGATTGGTCCATCAAAGCTAATCTGGCGCATGCCGACTGGTGGCAGCAGCGCATTGCCCGGCAGAAGGAGATCGACGCTTCCATCGCCGCCAAGGCCGAGTTCGAGTATCTCTATGACAAGCCGTACGTGGACAACAAGAAGGTCCGCGTGGCCGGCCCCTTTACCGTGGAAAGCCTCAGCCCCCATCGCATGCTCGGCGTGGATGAAAACGATGAGCTAATTGATACCTTGAAGCAGGATAGCGCCGAATACGGCGTCAAACAAACCTTTCCGCAGATGATTCTGGAGAATCTCAAGACTGCGGGCGTGCAGCAGGCACACAAGGAAGACAAGATCGTCTTCACCGCGCTCACGCCCTGGCCCGGTTATCTGGTCTGCGCCGAGGGCCGTTACCTGGAAGGCAACGCGGAAACCGGCAGCGAGAAACGCGCTGCCATCTTCATCGGCCCCGAGTTCGGCACCGTGCAGCGCGCCGCTCTTGTCGCCGCCGCGCGCGAGGCCGGAGATGGGGGATTCGACGTGTTGATCGCCTGCGCCTTCAACTACGAGGCGCACACTACGGAGTTCAATAAGCTGGGCCGCATCCCCGTGCTCAAGGCGCGCATGAACGCCGACCTGCACATGGCCGAGGACCTCAAGAATACCGGCAAAGGCAATCTCTTCGTCATTTTCGGTGAGCCGGACATCACCCTGCTGCCGGAAAACGACGGCAAGCTGCGCGTGAAGGTAAACGGTGTGGACGTCTTCAAGCCCCAGACCGGCGAAGTCATCAGCCACGGTGCCGATGGCATCGCCTGCTGGTTTATCGACACCGACTATAACGAAGAGAGTTTCTTCGTCCGCCATGCCTACTTTCTCGGCGCCAACGACCCCTACAGTGCACTCAAGACCACGCTAAAGGCCGAGATCGATCCCGAAGCCTGGGCCACCCTGAACAGCGATACTTTACGCCCGTTCGACAAACCGAAGTCAGGGCGCATTGCTGTGAAGGTGATCAACCACCTGGGCGATGAGGTGATGAAGGTGTTCAAGGCACAATGATGGAGGATAGAGACGCTCAGGTGCTTGAATCTCTTCGTCCGCATCAACATGGAAACATCATGGATCTGGTAGCGGAAGCGGGAATTGACGTTGCACCGTGGGGGATGAGGAAAGATGGTTCAGCGGTCAATAATCCCCGAACGAATCAGACCTACTGCTATGAATGGGCATTCGGTGGCGACGGCCAACCGACGGCGCTATGCGTTTGGCACAGATCGCTTGTGTTTTCGCAGGATTTGGTTTTATATGAAGATAGCATGCGCCAATATGCTTTAAAGCTCGACCGCGTCGCGATCGACCGCTCCGCCCCCTCCGACGCTCGCTCTCGCGCCCGAGCTCAGGCAACGCGCGCCCGAAATTTCGATTTATTGCTGCAACATGCCTATCGAAAATCCGAGCCGGTTCGAGTAATAATACTGGAGGGCAAGCCACGCTCCCAGCCTGATCCTGGCTGGGACACATCAAAGGTTAGGTATCGAGCACTGGATTCCGAGGTCTGGTACGTACATTCCTATTCGGATGGCAATGGTTCGTGTCGCTTAGTGCGAAAAGTCCCTTCAGATAGAATGCTGACCAACGATGACATGCCGCCGATGCAGCCAATCTTCGTCGATCAGTTTTCCCTTCCCGAGTCTGCCGGCAAGCGTGAATCCGCAGGATTTGCGTTTGTCCGATCTCCTGAAGTCCGTCGAGCTGTCCTGGGACGTGCGGCAGGAGTGTGCGAATGCTGCGCTGCACTCGGCTTCAAAATGGACAAGGGAGAGATTTTTTTGGAGACTCATCATGTAGTTCTGCTGTCGGAGAATGGTCCGGATATGGAATGGAATGTTATTGCGCTTTGTCCGAACGATCATCGCCGTGCTCATTTTGCTGAAGGCCGCGCCGCACTTCGCAACCAGTTCATTGCACATCTATTGACAATATATCCTGCTGCTGAAGATGCGTTCCGGACGCTTTTAGATGCCAATTCTGGCGCAGCGCAAATGCCCTAGATTATGGACTTCCGCATTGCCGATACTTTTACCGACAGTCTCGCCAAGCTAACCGGAGAGGAACAGAAAGCCGTCAAGACCACCGCGTTCGACTTGCAGCTCAACCCTGCTAATCCTGGATTAAGCTTTCACAAGCTCGCTAAGGCAAAGGACAAGAACTTCTGGTCGGTGCGGATTAACGCGGACATCCGGCTGATTGTTCACAAAAGCGATGCCAGCCTTTTGCTTTGCTACGTCGACCACCACGACAAGGCTTATGACTGGGCGGAACGGCGCAAACTGGAGACACATCCCGCAACGGGCGCCGCGCAGCTGGTCGAGATACGCGAGACGATTAAAGAGATTGTCGTTCCGGTTTACGTGCAAACAAAATTTACCGCTGAGCTGAAATTCGCCGCCGGGAAGAAGCCTGTTTACATTACGGCGTCCGATGACGAACTCCTCGGCTACGGCATACCCGCCGAGTGGCTCGACGATGTCAAAAATGCAACCACGGAGGACGCGTTGCTGGCCCTGACCGACCATTTGCCTGCCGAGGCCGCAGAGGCGCTGCTGGAATTGGCGACGGGTGGCAGGCCCCGCGTTCCCCAGCCTGCCGTGGCGGCAGCTAATCCCTTCGATCATCCCGATGCCCAGCGGCGTTTCCGCGTGATGACGAATGTGGAGGAGCTGCAGCGCGCCCTCGATTTCCCCTGGGAGAAGTGGACGGTCTTCCTGCACCCCGAGCAACGGCAGTGGGTGGAGCGAGACTATGCCGGCCCGGCGCGCGTCTCTGGTTCAGCGGGCACAGGCAAGACTATCGTGGCGTTGCACCGGGCTGCCCATCTGGCACGCACGCATCCCGATGCCCGCGTGTTGTTGACGACCTTCTCCGACACGCTGGCGAATGCGCTGCAAACCAAGCTGAAGCGGCTGCTGGGCAGCGAACCGCGTCTCGCGGAGCGGATTGATGTTCACTCGCTCAACGCCATTGGTCTTCGGCTCTACAAGGCGCATATCGGGCCGATAACGATTGCCAGCCGTGAAGTGCTGCGCGGGTTGGTGCAAGAGGCCGCAAGTGCCGTGGGCGGCCACAAATTCGGCCTGCATTTTCTGCTCGCTGAATGGGAGCAGGTGGTGGATGCGTGGCAGTTGGATAACTGGGAGGCGTATCGGGATGTTGTGCGCCTCGGCAGGAAGACGCGGCTCCCGGAAGCGCAACGCCTGGTGTTGTGGTCTATCTCCGAGCGCATTCGTGCCGGGTTGAAAGCGCGCAAGCTGATCACGCACGCGGAACTTTTCAGCTCGCTGGCAGCGGCGATCTCACAGACCAAAAACGTGGTGTTCGATTTCGCGGTCGTGGACGAGGCGCAGGACATTAGTGTTGCCCATCTCCGGTTCTTTGCCGCCTTGGGCGGCGATCGGCCCAACGCTCTCTTTTTCGCCGGCGACCTCGGTCAGCGCATATTTCAGCAGCCTTTCTCCTGGAAGGCCTTAGGCGTGGACATCCGGGGGCGTTCGCGCACCTTGCGCGTCAATTACCGCACCTCTCACCAGATTCGGATGCAGGCGGACCGCCTGCTCGGCCCGGTTGTGACCGACGTGGATGGCAACACCGAGGATCGGAGCGATACGGTTTCCGTATTCAACGGCCCGCCGCCGACAATTCAGTCACTCAAGAGCGAAAGTGAGGAAATTAAGACAGTCAGCAGCTGGATTTCTAACCGTGCCGTCGCAGGTGTGATGCCAGAGGAGTTTGGTATATTCGTCCGATCCGCAGCGCAACTGGATCGAGCGCGAGCTGCCGTGAAGGAAGCGGGTATGGTTTTCAAGATTCTCGATGAACACGTCGAGAGCACCAGTGGCCACGTCTCAATCAGCACCATGAACCTCGCCAAAGGCCTTGAGTTCCGCGCCGTAGTGGTGATGGCGTGCGACGACGAGATCATTCCCTTGCAGGAGCGCATCGAGACCGTCGGCGACGACTCCGATTTGCAGGAAGTTTATGAGACGGAGCGACACCTGCTTTACGTTGCCTGCACACGAGCAAGGGATCACCTGCTGGTCACGAGTGCCGAGCCGGCGTCGGAGTTTCTCGATGACATGAGAAGTTAAGGGAATCACGTGGGCTTGGCCGATGGGATGAAGTGGTTTGGGCAATATACGGAGGTCGGATTCGACGTCGCCAGTCTGTATGGATATATATGACATCTGTATTAATTCTCTGCTCGCACGGCAGCTGAGCTCAAACGTTAGGTTTTCGTAATTGTCTGATAATGCCTTCCGTTTCCTCGTCGCCAATGATGCTGGTGAAGCATCACAAGAATGGCGCGTCTGGACGGAGGGCAATGAACTCTACGTTGGACCTAGATCTGCGGCGCATGAGTACAAAGCAAGCTTTCATTCCTCCGGTCAGTGCCAGGTTGGAATTTCAAGCGAAATACGAAAGTCGCTCGTTTCCGAGCCGGCTTGGACGGGAAAGAGCCGCCTCTTCAGTACGTGGACACTTGATAAAGTTGATATAGACTCTCCGCGTCAGGATCTGCTCGAACTACTGATCCCAGATTCGTACCTCGACGTAGTTAAACCTGAAATAACTCCGGCTGGCAGAATACTCCGCGGCGATCCGGGACAAATTACCTCGGTAGCACTGATCAGAACGCATCTTTCTGCCGATGCCGCGCTCACATCTACCGAACCTGGATTCTGCGAGCTTTACCGTTTCCAACTCGACAATGCTTACACGATACTCGTGCTCCAACGCTGTCTAACCGAGTCACTGGAATACCATAAGTATGTTCGCAGTCGCTTCTGGTCTCATTACCTTGCCAAGCCAACGCCAGAAGGGCGAACGTACCGGGGGAAGAATGTGGATCAAAGCAGCTCCAGCCTCAGGGCCATGCTTTGGGATGGTACGCAAACCAGAAAGTATCGGCATGAAGTTTCAGCGCGTAAGTTATTGGCGTTGGGTCCTCCGGAACAATGACGCTGTTCTCGATGGACGATGCGCGAGAATTATGTCTAACATCACTTTCAACCAGATCTGCTTGATAAGTCACCCAGGTCAATGAACTGAAGCTTTGGACGTCGATTAGTGAAAAGGAGTCATAATGAGCTTCCTTGAGCCCGTAGTTTTAGACATTGTCAGGAGTGAAAAGTACGCTCCGATAAATGAAGCTGCGAAATCCTGGTAGGCTGTCCGATCGGTCACAATCGTGTAAGTTAGAAATTGTTCAGATTTTGGCTGAAGAGCGAGTGGGGTGAGCGCAGGTTTTAGCCAGGAAAGGCCGGGAAGGGATTGTCGGATTACGTTGCGCTAATCCGACCTACAAAACCAACCGATCCACTCAGCTCACCTCACCTCTGCTTTACTCGTCAGTGGCAACATGGTTTACGCCTTGGCGCGCATCAGGAGGCGTGATTCCCCAAATTTAACAATAAGGAGTTTTCCATGAAAAATTTACTCATCCTGGTCATCGCTCTGATAGCCCCGGCTTTTGTGGCTTTTGCTGAAACGAAAGCGCTCGACGATGCGGAGATCGTTGGAATCGTCCTGGCCGTGAATCAGGCTGAAATCAATGGCGGTATTCTGGCGCAGTCCACGTCATCTCATCCTGACGTCAAGGCGTTCGGTTATCGCCTCGTCGAGGAGCACAGCGAGTTCAACATGCGATTCAATGACTGGGCAACCAGGAAAAATATAACGCCGCAGAATAGCCCTATCAGCGATAGCTTGAAAGCCGATGAGGAAAAACACCTGGAGAAGCTCAAGCGATTGCAGGGTATATTATTTGATCTGGACTATACCGGTCACGAAGTGAAATCCCATCAACACGTGCTCGACTTGTGGGATAAAAAGCTGACCCCAAATGCCAGGGATGAGGAGTTAAAGCGTTTGTTGAGCCTGATGCGGATAACGCTTGCCGGTCATCTGGAGCATGCCAAGGTGATCAAGATTTCGTTGGGAAGAAAAAAATAGAGGAGTTTTTCGACGCGCGGAATTGGTTTTCTTCAAGTTTTCCGCGCGGTTTCATGCTTCGCAAATGCCGTATCAATATCCGATGGATGCTGATGGTGTGGTCATCGCTGCATGACAACCACCCTGAAACTGCGATCCTCAATGCGCGGTATGCTGTTCGCGGTAACAATGCGGCATGAAACCCAATAGGTCGATCCCGCTGTACCGCCGGACAACCAGATGGTCGTGGTCGTGCCGGTCATCGATTCGCTCACTTTCGTGATTCCGGCGTCAAGCGTCCATATTGCCGTGACGATCGTGTCGCCACTCAACCATGAATCGCCTGCTGCGTTCCAGTCAAGCGTGTAATCGAGAACCGCATCCGGGTCTTTTTCTATCCAGTCGCCAAGTGTGTCTGTTTTAAACCCTGTCATGATCTCACTCCGAGTGTTCTATTTTCGCGTACATTGAGCGTTCTTGAGGCCGGGGTTGGCAGGCTCGAGCCGGGCGGCCTTATGCTTCCAGTGCTTGAGCTATTGTGCTGAGTGCTTGCGGCAGCCAACAGCATGTGTATAGTGGACCCCAATTTCCGGACAATGATTTAAGATGGTAGCCTGCTGTAAGGAGGAGCAGGTAAATGAGTGAGAAGAAACGCAAGATTTTCAGTAGTCAGTTCAAGGCCAAGGTTGCGCTTGAAG
>JACCWK010000110.1 GCA_013697655.1 Nitrosospira sp. | reverse complement strand
CACTTGCGTTGGATGTACACCACATTCCTGCGCAATCTCGTTCACCGTCTTGACCCCTCGGAGCGCTTCCAGCGCAACCTTGGCCTTGAACTGACTACTGAAAATCTTGCGTTTCTTCTCACTCATTACCTGCTCCTCCTTACAGCAGGCTACCATCTTAAACGACTGTCCGGAAATTGGGGGCCACTATACACTTCAGACGTTTCAAATTTATCGAGTTAAATAAATAGAGATTGATGCATGCGCTCGTTTATGTATGCACTAAGGAGATGCTTGTCTAAAGCATAGGTTCAACGGAGCTTTAACGCCCGAACCAAGACCCCGCAACAGTGTCCAATTAACACTGATCAAACAACAAGGTCCTTAAATGAAAACCGCGATAGCCGTTATACTGGGCGTGAGCATTATTATGGGAGCATACGCAATGGAGAAAACCGCGAAGCCGCGGCAGGAAACAGATTTCATCGTTCTGGGCATGGGTTGCTTCTGGGGTGCGGAAAAGCGCATGGGAGAAATCCCGGGCGTAACCGATGTTCAAAGCGGCTATGCGGGCGGCGATCTTCCCGGCGTCGGCTACCAGGAAATCCTGAATCATGAAAGAGCGATTCGTAGCGGTAAAACCGCAGCCCGCAATCATGCGGAAGTGGTCAAGGTAACTTTCAATCCCAGCCAGGTGACTTTGGAAACGGTATTAGGCAAATTCTGGGAAAACCATAACCCCACCCAGGGCGATCGTCAGGGGAACGACGTCGGCAGCAACTACCGCAGCGCCATTTATTATCATGACGCGAGCCAGCAAACCACAGCGCTGGCTACCCAGTCAGCGTATCAGAAGGCACTTGACGCTGCCGGCTATGGCAAAATCACTACCGAAGTTTTACCACTCAAAAATTACATTACTGCCGAGGAATATCATCAGAATTATCTGAAGAAGAACCCTGATGGATACTGTGGCCTGGGTGGCACCGGAGTGAAATATCCGCAGCAGGGACCAAAGGTTGCGCAAACGAACGCTGCTTCCGCGTCTTCCGCAATGTCCGGCATGGCGGCCCAGCCCCTGAAGGGCAGCGAGCTGAGCCTTGCTCGACAACTAGTGGTGTTCGAGGCTGAGAACTGCGAGTTTTGCAAGCAATTTGAAAAAGACATACTGAGCCAATGGCAAGCCGAAGTTCCCATTGTCGGAACAATGAACGCTAATCCCCCCACTGGTTGGACCCTGGAAAAACCCTTGTTTGCGGCGCCCACGATTGTGCTATTCCAGGACGGCAAGGAGGTCACCCGCTACACCGGATATAATGGCGAAAAGGCCAATTTCTGGAAATGGCTGGGTTTTCAGCTGCTATCGCCCGAACAACAAAAAATTGCGTTCAAGCAAGGTACCGAGCCCCCTTTTACCGCCCCGAATCTGGACGAGAAACGGCCTGGTAAATTTGTCGATCCCGTCACCGGCGCCACGCTCTTTTTCAGCAAGACCAAATTCGAAAGCGGGACAGGATGGCCCAGCTTTTTCGATCCCGTGGAAGGCTCGGTTACCCTGCATGAAGACAATGCGCATGGCATGAAGCGTGTCGAAGTGCGTAGCGCAAGTTCCGGCATTCATCTTGGCCACGTATTCAATGACGGTCCGGCCCCCAGCTTCAAGCGTTATTGCATCAATGGCAACGTCCTGAAATTTGTCCCGGACCAGCGGTAAGCAATGGATAGTAAGTAACGGATAGCGGTCAACGGGCCGTCGTAATCGGGACGGACCACAATCCTGACCATGCGCTATATCGCATACACAGGGATAGCATGAATTTTATTGAACAAGGAATGCGCTTATGCAACCACTCATCCGGAAAATCATCCTGGCGACCGATTTTTCAGAAGCCTCTCAGGACGCCGTTCGCTATGCTGTATGGATGGTTAAGTCGCTCCAGGCGGAGCTCAAGCTCCTGCACGTATTTGAACCGAGTGGGTGGTTCCATCTCCTTATTATTTCATGCCTGGATTCGAGGAATGGGTGGATGCCAGCCTCGAAAAGACGCGTCAGAATGGAAAGGAATCGCTTGAAGGACTGGCGGAGTCGCTGGACATGCAAGTGGAAACCATTTTCGTAGAGGGCCGCACAGGTAAGGAAATTGTCCGGATCGCCGCCGAACACCATGTCGATCTGCTTATCCTCGGCACACATGGGTATAGCGGATGGGACCATTTAACCATTGGAAGTATTGCGGAATTCGTGGTGCGCCACGCTTCTTGCCCGGTGCTTACGGTAAAATCCCGGCACTAAAACAAGAAGGGGTAAGCAAATGCCGGATATTGCTTATTCTGTGCTCCATTGACGCTGGATCAACAGGCAATACACCGGAATGCAGTACATGTACCCAAGGTGTTATTCACCACGACTCAGCCTTGATGACACTGCCTAATACTGCTGATTTGGTTCCACATTTTTTGCATCTTTCGCATTGCCCTTTAGAACGCGCACCATTGCTTCGGTCCTCGCGTTTTTTACTATCGTATCCACGTACGATTTTGCGAAAAGAGGGTCGGTCTTATCAACAGCCAGGGCGAGATGTAATCGCTGGATAGCCTTTTTACAGGTATGCGCCGCCGTATCCACGACAAGACGCGCATCAGGCGAACCCGCCCTCATGCTTTCAGCGTTCGACCACACACATAACGAGTATTCCCTTGCAGCTCTTTTGGTGATATCTCCAATCTCCATCTTCAGCGGGGTCGCTGTGGCCTGCGGTATGGGAATCGCAGGGGGCGTGTTTTGACATCCCATCAACAAAAAGAAATTAATTCCTGTTAGGGCTAGGACGTGTCGCACCCGCATTTATGATTCTCCAGATAATCGTTGACTGACACGTAGTCTTAATCGCTTAATCATATTGAGTCTATTAACACATGGTTAGGCAGATCAGCTATCGCATGTAAAACAGCAGTGCAAAATCCCCGGAAGTTGCACTCACGCGTTCAACCCAGCATATTACAGAAGGCGCCTTATGGGAAGGCGATGCTAGCTACCTGCTGCGTGTTTCCAGTTCCTGTTCGCTCTACTAAAGAAAGCAAGCCCTGGAGTTGCCGCCCTGCGGGAAACGGCCTTTAAGCCTACGTGAGGATAGGCGGCTTCTGCCCCCGGTTCAGCCGTAATCCTGATAATGATATTCGTCAAAAAAAAGCCCCGGCCATGCACTCAACTACTCACGAAGGCAAATCAACTATCCAGTCTCTTCGCCTTCCAGTACGCGGACTTCCAATAATTCTCGTCCAGTCCGGAAATTATAACCCCCTGGCTGGTTGAGGCGTGCAGAAACATGCCGTTCTCCAGATAGACCCCTACATGCCGGTCAGTCCTGCCGGTCCTAAAAAAAACCAGATCGCCTGGCCGCAACTGATCCTTATCAATGCTCTTACCCAACTCCGCCTGGAACTCTGTCGATCTCGGCAGAACCATCCCCAGCCTCGACTTGAACGTCATGTAAACGAAACCGGAACAATCAATTCCATTTCTGCTCAGGCCGCCTATCTGATATTTTGCATTTTTCCATTGACTGTAATGTGCATAAAGATTTTCTTTCACCAATGCGGAATCCTTGAGATCGACCTTTACGCCAAGTATATGCACAACCTTTGGCGCATTTCTGTCCGGGACACTGCTACAGCCGACGAGCGCTGTAATAACGAGTGCGCCTGCAATAAATAGTTTATTTTTCAAAAGTGGGATCTTGCCTCGAATAAATTGCTTTCTGAAACACGCGATTATCCTACAATCCCGACCTTACGGATATACAGCGATAATGGCTTCATGAGGCTGCGATACGCTGGCGGTATCCGGGCCGCGGTACATTCGTTCGCGGCAATACATGATCGAATGAGCAATTCTAAAGGACGATGCGGAAGCTCAGCAACAGCCCAGATGTTCTCTGGAAAAACCAATATCCGCGTCCCATCTCGCGCCCGAGATCGCCAACCAGGAAACTTACTCAGTAAATAAGAGGCGCTCGCGGCAGGATCTGTCAGGATATCTTGTAATCAACAGTCAATATCTCCAGAAGATGTCCGCCGGGATCTCGAAAATAGACACCACGTCCCCCGTCGTTGTGATTGATCTGCATGTTTTCCGGTTCGAAGGGACCGCTGCCGTAAAGAATATTCTCTGCTTTCAGGCGCTCGAATATCTCATCGAACTCCTGTTCGGATACTTTAAACGCATAATGATGAGATTCGTACTTTTCATTAGTATCGAAATCCAGTGAGAGCGTGTCGTTTACCTTGACCACGATAAAATGCGAAAACACGCCGACATATTCGAAACCGAATATTCTCGAGTAGAATCTGGCGGACTCAATCTTGTTGGGCGAGGGCACAATGGTGTGATTGAGCATGATGGACATAACTTTTCTCCCGTTGATGCCTTCAAAGCTGTAAGGAAACTTTGCCTTAACGCAACTATTCCCATATTTCCATAATTCACTGGATTCGCATCGATACCCTGCCCTGCAATTCGAAGCAGGGCCTCTAACGCAGATCCTATTCCTGATTACTCCAAGCGTCGTTCATTTGAGTAAAACCAGAAGACAGAAATACGTAGTAAGAAAGGCTCTGTTGCAAAAAATGATTTTTGATAAAAAGTGAATTTAAAAGTTATTAAAAAACATTTAGTTAAAAATTCAAATATAGCTGTTCCTTATTTTTTGCAACAGAGCCATAATTTCTTATTGAATGTGCCCGCTGGCAATATGAGCGCGCTGACAGACGATCCCAATCATTTCGTCAAGTTTTGCCAGGATATAGATCCGGCTTTCAATGCTGGCACTTTTGTTTCGCGACGGCTTTATGGCGATTATCTGGAATTCATCCTACGGCAGGAAACTGAACGTAGCGGTGAAACCCTGCTGGAGGAAATTCATTGCGAAGCGATCGCCGTTCGTCAGCAGTCCGGCGATAACGCTTACCAGGTCGACCTGGCGGATGGACGGAGTCTCCGATCCGACCAGGTGGTCCTGGCATTTGGACATTTCTCTCCCGAGGACCCCGTTCCAGTTGCCAACGTTTACGAAACCGGAACCTACATCAGCAATCCTTGGGATTCTGTCGCACTAGAACGTATTCATGGAGATACGCCGGTGGCGCTCCTGGGTGCCGGCCTTACTGCCCTCGATGTCTTATTCCGGCTTACCAGTAATAACGATACAAGGAAAATCTACCTCATTTCTCGCCGGGGGTTGGTTCCGCAACCCCACCGTTCCCATCCAAAAGCACCCGTAGTAGCAGGCTTTCCGACTTTCCTTAAAAATGTGCCACCGACCGTAAGGGCCTATTTTCGCGCTCTGCGCCTGCAAATCAAAAGAAATGCCGCACAAGGAGGTGACTGGCGTGACGTCATCAACGCGTTGCGGCCCCATACGCCCGAGATATGGCGCCGTTTTTCAGTGGCGGAGCGGCAGAAGTTTCTTTCTCGCGTTGTACCTTACTGGGATATCCACCGTCACCGTCTCGCACCAGCGGCACACTTACGCCTGAGCGGGATGCTCAAATCCGGTCAGGTGGAAGCAATCGCGGGTTACGTCCAGGATTACAAAATGTGCGGTGAAAACGTATCAATTGAGATAAGGGAACGACATACGGGACGAAGCAGGAAATTAAATGTAGGTCGAGTGGTTAACTGCACTGGCCCAAACTGCAATATCGCCAAGATAACGGTGCCGCTGATCGTCCAGTTGAGAAATGAAGGATACCTGAAGCAGGACCCAAATAAACTTGGGTTCGAGGTGAATGATCGTTATCAGGTGATCAATAACCAGGGCCATCCAGCAAGAAATCTTTTCTACGTGGGACCGGCACTGAAGGCCAGCTACTGGGAGGCAATCGCTATTGCGGAGCTTCGGGCGCACACCCGGTATTTGGCGGAAATTCTAAAAGAATAAAAACATTGAATCTCTCTCCCGATCAGATCACCTGTACTCTTGCTGTTTGAATTCTCCCTCACTTTTCCGGTTTCATTATGCTAGTGTAGTACGCCGTAATTAACAGAACTAATAATCACCCCTGCTGTCCAGGTATTAGAACGTATGACAGGAGGACACCGATGCGAACTGCCCCGGAGATTGTACTGACAGCAGGAGAAGAAA
>JACCWK010000109.1 GCA_013697655.1 Nitrosospira sp. | reverse complement strand
CACTTGCGTTGGATGTACACCACATTCCTGCGCAATCTCGTTCACCGTCTTGACCCCTCGGAGCGCTTCCAGCGCAACCTTGGCCTTGAACTGACTACTGAAAATCTTGCGTTTCTTCTCACTCATTTACCTGCTCCTCCTTACAGCAGGCTACCATCTTAAATCATTGTCCGGAAATCGGGGTCCACTATAATAGGAGTTTCGGAAAGATGCACGTTTTGGGATTTTGGGATGAGCGAATTCATGAATCTATCTTAAAGTTGATAAGATATGTTATCCACTGTAAATGATAGAA
Organism: Nitrosospira sp.; assembly: GCA_013697655.1. Taxonomy (GTDB): domain Bacteria; phylum Pseudomonadota; class Gammaproteobacteria; order Burkholderiales; family Nitrosomonadaceae; genus Nitrosospira. Next base: position 5,769 of record JACCWK010000109.1, on the reverse strand, counting down.
AGAATCTTTCTGTGATCTTTTGATTGCGAAATTACTGATAACGTATTTTATCAATAATAGGATGTACCCACCTTTCTCCTAATCAACACATCATAGCGATCTTGCTGATGTGCCAATAATTGTTTTCAAGGGGTATCTTATACTCTGTAAATCGCGTTTTTGTGCATGAGCTGAGATTTGGCTTTTGGTCATCGGAAATGTATTGAACGCCAGCCTCAGCCGTTTTATTCGCCTCCAAATTATCGGCCCACCGCTTGACCATTTATTTTATTTGGCACTCTCATGAGACGAATAGCTCCAGGTTTGTACGTCAACGAACAGATAAAAATGTCGGGAAGATCGATAATAAAAGAACAAATCGCATACCAAATTAGGAGAACCCCAAATGACTATTGGAACGATTCTGATGATACTGTTAGTGCTTGCACTTGTGGGTGCAATTCCAACATGGGGATACAGTAGTACCTGGGGTTATGGCCCTACGGGTGGCATCGGACTAGTGCTCGTAATAGTTCTGGTTCTTGTTATGTTGGGCCACATATAATGGACTGAACCGTATGTTCCCCAAGCCCTGCCTATACGGTAGCGCTTGTCGGGGGAGTCCGTGATTAAACAAAGGGAGACTACCATGAAATCTTGCTCAATCTCAAAATCGAAACTACTGTTTCTGACCGGAGTATCCCCGCAGCACAGACGGCACCGAACGGGTTGATGATCGCGGTGATAAGGGACAGGGATATTCAGATACCGGACCGAAACGCTAAGGAAATTATTACACCGAGCGTGGTCGGCAGGTAGGCTTCCATCTGCCGAATCTGCATTTGTATCTCTTGAAAAGGATGACTCAGTCGGAAATCACCTGTTGATAGGTTTGTATCGCAGGGGTTTTGGCTTCGCGCCTTCTGAATTCTCCTCAAATTTCTTTAGAGTGCCTTCTTTCTCAAACGCACGCATTTCCGATTACCGAGACCGAGCTCATGCTCATTGTGGCCCTGGCAAGCATCGGGCTCAACACCATGCCCGACCAGGGAAATAAAGGGGAAAACACGAAACGGAATTTTACGTACTTTAAGCTATAACATATCAATCAAATCGAATATCCACGGATAATTCTGGAGCGACCACCATACAGCTTCAACGCTCTCAGCTTGGCGCGCAACTTATTGATTGTACAAGCATCAACTCCCGTAGCGTACGTAAAATTCCGTTTCGTGTTTTCTTCTCCGATTACACAAAATTATTTACATCCCCCAGACGCTGATTGCGTGCCATGATCATGCCTTCGAATACTAACTGATTATATCGCGAAGGGCTGAGCAACGCTTTCCTTTGTTCAAGGAGAGACGAGGGGCCGAGCGGGGCGAACGCCCCCAGCAGCACGGGCGCTCGCCGTTTTTCGGCTAGTTCGGTCCGATGGATCCGCCTTGCATGTTGCTCGGATCTTCTGTCACCTTTCCTTTTTCGTTCCGGTGCACGGGCGGCGGCACAGACGGCTCGACACCCTTATTGCGCTCTACCCTGATCCTTTGATCCACCTTCCCTGATTCCACGCCCTTATCGAGGATGCCATGCCCGGCCACGCCGGACGAATCCTTGGGATTCGCCTGGCTCGTGGAGCCCCCGGCAGCACCGCTTTGACTGGAAGAGGTGCCTTGGCCGGATGCTGCACCTCCATACTGGGCATTAACCCCGCCCGCTGCTGCGCCCATAACCATCGCGCTGGAGACAGCCAAAACCGCCATTCGTGATCGATTTGCCATTGTCAAAGATTTCATGTTTGTTTCCTTCTTTGGAGTTAAGGGAATTGCCTCTGACAAGTTTAGGCAGGAACAAGATACGTTCAGTACGGTACCACACCGAAATCTTGAGGCGTCACATTCGCTGGACCACTTCCAACTTCAACCGGACCATCCTGCTGCGCTTCCGCGAGTAGGGAAGCAAGTTCATGAACCCGGAGGGGGAAAGAAGAACGCGAGTCTGCCAGAAAAAGAAGGCAACTGGAAATGCAGTCAACATGGAAGTTGCGTACACCATCGTACAGAAAGAACTGCTTTGGGCGCCTATAGTGCAACCTTGAAAATGACCAAAGGTAACTATCATGAACTATTTGAAACCTGTTCTCACCGCCGCCATGCTCGCGCTCGTATTAACCGGTTGCGATTCCAAGCAGGAAAACAAGCGGGAAGACCTACTGGAAAAGAAAGCGGATACGATGGAGCAGAAAGCAGACGTGGTACGCGACCGGGGTGAGGCGACGGCGGACCGGATTGAAAAACAGGATCCTGGCATGAATAGCAGCGCTACTGACCGCGCGGCTGAAGCTGCCCGCGAATCTTCCGAGACCCGCGCCGATCAGATGGAGGATCAGGCGGATCGAATCCGGGAAAAAAAGTAGACTGATCTGACCGACTATTACCGGTAGAAATGGTGAAAGGCGAAGGCGTGGTGACTACGAACCACGCCAGCGTCAGCAGCAGCACGGCATAGCCCGCCAGAATCGCGCAGTTTTGGAAGATCAGCGGCCATATGTTGCCCACTAAAAACAACGTTCTGATCTGTTCCATGAAATACGTGGCCGGCAGCATACTGCCGGTAAAGTGGATGACAATCGGCACATCACGCAGGTTGGATAAAAACCCGATAGCATGAGAGTCGGCTGAAGAACTTCGCTTGCTCCATCCAGCAAATGGCCTGCGAGGTACAATGGAACGGAAAACCGGGTTAAGCGCCAATTTAAGTAGCCAAATAGGTGGTAGCCAATTAACATCGGCTTTTCCATTTATGGCCAGGTGTTTTATGGCTAGCCAAGTTTGGTATACCCGTCTTGGCCACCATTCCATGAACAAAAGCATCTGCACTTAGTCAAAAAAAAGAGATGAATTATGAATCTAACCACTTCTGTAGACAGGGATTCGAACAGATTGCGCGCTTGTCGATTGCCGATGGCCGACGACTTATTACTCTTGAGAGTGTTCGATTATGAAAAGGCACATAGCCATAAGTTTGGGGTTGTCTGGGGCGCTTCTGGCTTCGATCCTGGCTGGCTGCGAAACTCGCAAAATGGAAGAAGAAGTCCGGACCGTGGACTGGTACGAGACAAACAACGCTGAACGCGCCGCAAAGCTCAATCACTGTATGTCTGATCCTGGCCAGTATGATGCGCTGCCAAATTGTATTAATGCTAGCCGTGCGGAAAACAACGTAAAAGCCGGTACAAAGTGGAATGATGAAAAGAGGGACTTAAGAACGGAGCCAAAGGTTCTCTAGCAGAATGTATTGCCGAAAACGTCTTGGGCCATGGCTCAGAGCTTAGTGGTAAGTAGGAACTTAACAGTGCATCCGAAGTACACAGGACTAATACTTGCCAGCGTATGACCAGAGCCACATTAAAATTAATTCTTAGAATTTAATTTGCAGCATATTCACAGCCCGTCCCCCTTACATTCTATGCAGGTGCTGCGCCCACTAAGACTTTGCCGCGACCCCTTGCAATAGGTGCACTGCGAAATGGGTCGGACACCACGCTTCTCGTCGGAGACGTTCATTCCCCCAAACTTACTGCGTTAGAGATAAAGCTCGCCTCAGAAAACCCGTGCCGACGACATAACTAGCCACCGCCAATCCAGCTTCGGCCTCCCGTATAAATCCAATGATCTGCGCTTCGGTAAATCGCTTCTTCATGTCCAATCTCCTTTACGTAAGATTGGACTCCAAACTCAGCCACAGTGTAATCGTATACGTTAAGACACTATAGACGATGAGTTACAAGACACCGCTCAAGTTACTCATCCCTGACGGTTTTTCCTTATCAATAACTTTCTTGATGTTTCAATTTATATGACTATGATGGATGATCACGTGATGAGGAAACACCGGTGCGCGAATATAAAATTACCTTTATCCCAATTAATCCGGCCGCACCTCCTGTCGGCCCTATAACTGTTACGGCCTCATCGCTGGATGAAGCATGTCACAAAGCGGTAGAGAAATTAAAGAGCGAGTATCCAGACCGACCATTTGAGCCAAAGGATTACAAACCGTTCCCTCAAATTAGCTGGCGAGAAATATCAGAATAATAATTGAAAGGACCATATCAATGCGGCTTGGCAACAACGCCAATTCCAAGACAAATAGTGACCACCGCGTTTCCAGTTCGTCTTCACTCGAGTGCCATTTCACAGATTCTCCCCGCAACACGCCGAATAAGTGGGATGGCATGATTTCTGGAAGAGATCCTATCGTGTCATTTTATTCATCGTGTATTTTACGGGGAGATTTCTGCAGCCATGTGCACACTATCCCTACTAAACGCGTGGGGGGTCTGTTTCCCGTTCGAAATGGCGATGCGCAGCGATGGCCTCCACAAACTGTGGCAAGGCCTCATCAAGCCTTTCCTCCGCAAAGACCAGCACACCCGGATCCTGTTCACCGGAAGGCAAAACCGCTGTCACGCCAGCTGCCTCAAGCAGATTTTTACCAAGTCCCAGCGCCAGTATCGGCTTGCAATGGCGATATTGGTCCTTGATGAATTCGAGGGCTTGTCCAACTCCTGTTAGATTGTTTGCATCTTCATGGCCGCCGGGCACGGCCAGCGCATCGAAAAGCACTGCAGGCATACTCTCGAACGTAACATCGACTTCAATCTCATCACCCTTCGAACTTTGCACTGCCCCCAGGCGTATCCCAACAAAACGACCTACCGCCCCTTCCGCCGCAAGTCCTGTTTTGAGCGCCTTCGCCGAGACCCCATCCACCCCATCCGCTACCAATATCGCGACCCGGCGGGTAGCAATGCTGCCATTGCCCGGCCGAGCAAAAAGGGAAAGTGGGGGGGAGGATGTCACTTCCGGTGTGACCGCTTGCATGAGAGCCTTTGGTTGAGGGGCGGGCAGCGTTTTCATGCCGAGGCCGGAAGCCACCGCTTCGGCAAGATCTTCCGAGATATTTATCAGCATCGATACCACACGCTCCCGGATCGCGGGCGTCTGCACTCTCGTCAACTCAAATCGGAAAGCATTGACGATATGCGCTTTCTCCACTGGCGTCTGGCTATTCCAGAACAAGGTCGCCTGGCTATAGTGGTCTGCAAAACGCTCCGGTTTGCCGCGTACCTTATCCCCTGTTATTGGCTGAGGAAATGAAGTAAAGCCGGCTGAACCCGCCTGAAAGGGACATCCGCCGGCCAGTGAGTTGGGTTCATAGGCAACTCGGCCCCGATTAATGGCTTGACGATGCATGCCGTCGCGCTGGTTGTTATGCGCTTGGGCAATAGGAGAATTGATGGGGATCTCATGAAAGTTCGGTCCGCCAAGCCTCGTTATCTGGGTATCGACATACGAATGAATTCGGCCTGCCAGAAGTGGATCGTTGCTGAAATCCAATCCAGGCACAATGTGGGCGGTGCAGAAGGCGACCTGTTCTGTTTCGGCAAAGAAATTGTCGGGATTACGGTTGAGCACCATCTTGCCAACCGGAATCACTGCTACCAGTTCTTCCGGTACGAGCTTCGTCGCATCCAGTATGTCAAAGCTGAACTCCTCGCTTTGTGTCTCAGTAAAAACTTGCATGCTGAGTTCATATTCCGGATAGGCACCGGTCTCGATCGCTTCCCACAAATCGCGCCGATGGAAATCGGGGTCTGCCCCTCATGCCACAAGTTTAAGCGATCGTTTTGCCCGTATTTCTTCGCGTGCGATGTGGCGCGGCACGGTCAGTAGCGGCAGCGGTTTCGGTCGTCGCTTCTTGGCGCGCGGCTCGATCCGGTTAGGC
>JACCWK010000164.1 GCA_013697655.1 Nitrosospira sp. | reverse complement strand
TGGGCTTCCGGCAGTTTCTCCTGCGCGGGCTGAACAAGGCCGGTGGCGAATGGCGCCTGGTGTGCCTGGCCTGGAATTTGAAGCGCATGGCCACATTGCGCCTGCAGACTTGAAAGTAGGGGGTAATCGCGGTGAGTGTGACCGAAAACCAGCCAAAAACAGGATTCCCGGCGGCCAAACCGTCTCGCGTACCAGCATTACCGTTCCACCTGCCCATGGGCTCAAGTCCGACAGGCTGCTAGAGCGCGTGCCGGCAAGCTCGGGGATTATTTAAAGAGTTCCATAAGAGTGCGGCATGAGCACAGCATGATCCCGGTTTCTTTGCCGAAAAATAATCATCGCTCAGCATGATGAGAAACTGAATGCGGACCTTGTACGTTAGAAGATGAAACAGCGGGGAAATTTCGTTGCTGCAACACATCGTTTATCTGCCTCAAATCTTCCTCACCCAGTTCACCTGCCTCCGCCTCCAGTCTCAACCTTGACATGAGAAAATTGTAGCGCGCCTGCGCCAGATCTCGCCGTGCAGAATAAAACAATTGCTGCGCATTCAACACATCCACCTCGGTTCTCACGCCCACTTCCTGCCCGAGTTTGGTGGAATCCAACTGGCTCTGGCTGGATACCACCGCCTGCTTCAGCGCCTTCACCTGGGCAATGCCATTGGTAACATTAAGATACTGCTGGCTCACTTGGAGCACGCTATTACGCCGCGTATTGTTCAGATCCTGGAGCACTTTTTCCTGTATAGCCAAGGCTTCGCGTACACGCGATTGAACTGCAAACCCCTGGAATATAGGAAAACTAAGCTGAACCCCTATTTCTTTTGAGGTGAGATCAATTGGTCGGCCGGTAATTGTACCGCCGACACCTTTCTGGTCACTGTATATTGCTACGAGGTCCAGAGTTGGGTAGTGTCCTGACTTGGCACGTTCCACATCGTGTTTTGCAATTTCGTATACCGACTGCTGGACCTTCAGCGGAAGATTGTTCTGTTCAGCTACATTGATCCAGTCCTGCATGTTTGTATACTTCAAAGCGAGCACATCGGAAGTCTTTTCATCCGGAGGCATGAGGTTGTCAGGCATGCGACCGATAATCTGTTGCAGGGCACGTTTTCGTACTTCCAGATCGTTCCTGGCGGCGATTTCCTGCGAGAGAGTTAAATCGAAGCGGGCTTGGGCTTCATATGTATCCACAATGGTAGAAGTCCCGACCTGGAAGTTGCGCTTGGCCTGTTCGAGCTGCACCCCAATGGCTTTTTTCTGGGCTTCCGCCACCTCCACGTTTACTTGGCCGGCCAGTACATCAAAATACGTCTGTGCCACACGCAGAATCAGGTCTTGGGCAGCGATGATGAACTGCGAATCCGCTTGGGCAACCTGAATCTTGGATTGCTCGTAGATTACGAAATTTTCCTTGCGGTAAATCGGTTGAGTTGCCGTAATCGTTAAGCTGGAGTTATCGATGACAACTTCGGACGGCCTCACACTCGTCGTTGCGCCGATCCCGGCCCCGACACTCTGTATATCTATATACTGCCGCCGACGCACACCCGCGAGCGTGACGGTAGGAAGCAACCCGGCTCGGCCCTGAGGCAGTTTTTCCTGAGCTGCCAGGTGTGCCGCACGTGCGGAGCTATACTGTGCATCCTGTTCCAGCGCTTCACGATAAATTTCCATCAGATCGGCAGCGTAAAGCGGAGTATGCAAAGCCGCTCCGGCGATTAATAATGCATAAATGTATTGCGGAATTTTCACTTTACTTCCAGATTGCCTTATTCTGTCGGGAAAGGAAAAAATTGTCGCCCGATTGAGCATAGCTTAAGCAATGGATTGTCAGCCGGGCTTGAAGTTCCGGAGTTGGTCCGGAAGATCAAAAAACGAATCTCACCGGCTGCTTTGCATTCTTCAACGGAGAGATGCAGGTCTCGAATAGACCGACTGTGTTATACGCAACTTTTTTTTCTTCTCTCGCTACGCAAGTGATGAGCACAGCTTGCATCGCTGGTGCATCGCCCACTACCGCGAACAAACGTCCGCCGGTCTTGAGGCTTTCCTGAAATGCATCTGGTAAAACTGGAGTGGACCCAGTCAGAACGATTACGTCATAAGGCCCGTGTTCAGGCCACCCACAGGCAGCGTCACCTTCCTCCACCGTTACATTGCTGATACCGTGAGACTGAAGATTCTTTTCCGCCATGGCTTTCAGTTCCGGCACAATTTCTACGCTGTGAACATACTCGCCTTTCCTGGCCAGCAATGCGGTAAGATAACCACTGCCGCTACCCACCTCCAGAATCTTGTCCGTTTTTTTTACCTGCAGTTCCTGCAAGACACGGGCTTCCAGCTTTGGTGCGAGCATCACCTCACCGTATCCCAACGGAATTTCCATGTCTACAAATGCGAGGGACCGGTAAGTTGCGGGGACGAATTCCTCCCGGCGCAGCTCGAACAATAATTTAAGAACTTCCTGATCCAGCACATCCCATGGACGAATTTGCTGCTCAATCATGTTAAACCGGTTTTGTTCGATATCCATGCCCAGCCCTATATAATTTGTCATCAACAGACTTGCAATTATTCCACATTTCCATTAGCTTCACAGAAGCAGCTAGGGGTCCGTTTCCGGAACCGTCCGGTAAACTGGTGAGATAGTCCCTTAACACCTGACACGGGTAATGCCGCCGTAGGGAAGCTGGGATTAGTCATCCCGCTCGTTTATGGCAATTAAAGACTTAAAGGAGCGTATTATGAATGCAACAGTTTTGAACCCCGCGCAATTCCCCTCGTCGTTTTCAAGCAGAACCGCCCATGTGGATGAAGGAGCGGTGAAGCCCTTGCCTCAATCCCGCAAGGTTTATATTCAAGGCTCCCGCCCTGATATTCAGGTGCCGATGCGAGAAATCAGTCAATCCGATACGCCTGCCAGCATGGGTGCGGAAGAGAATCCCCCAATTTATGTTTATGATACTTCTGGCCCCTACACTGACCCGGAAACAAAAATAGACATCCGCTCCGGCTTATCGGCATTACGCGAAAAATGGATAGACGAGCGCGAGGATACCGAAGTTCTCTCTGGTCCTGGTTCTGCGTATGGCATGCAACGTCTGATCGATCCCAAATTGGCGGAAATGCGCTTTGATTTGCGACGCCAGCCCCGCTGCAGCAGGTCAGGCGCCAATGTGACACAAATGCATTACGCTCGCCGTGGCATCATCACACCGGAAATGGAATACGTTGCCATACGGGAAAATCAGCGTTGCGAACATCTTACTAAACAGCGCCGGGAACTCCTTACGCGCCAGCATCCAGGGCATGATTTTGGTGCATCTTTGCCTCAGCATATCACACCGGAGTTCGTACGTGACGAGGTGGCCCGGGGTCGCGCCATCATTCCCGTCAACATCAACCATCCAGAATCCGAACCGATGATCATTGGGCGTAATTTTCTGGTAAAAATTAATGCAAATATTGGCAATTCCGCGCTTGGTTCGAGCATCCAGGAGGAAGTCGAGAAAATGACCTGGGCCATCCGTTGGGGTGGCGACACGGTAATGGATTTATCCACCGGCAAGAATATTCATGAAACCCGGGAGTGGATCATCCGCAACAGCCCCGTTCCCATCGGCACTGTTCCAATTTATCAGGCGCTGGAAAAAGTGGATGGCAAGGCGGAAGATCTTACCTGGGAAATTTTTCGTGATACATTGATTGAGCAAGCTGAGCAGGGTGTGGACTACTTTACGATCCATGCTGGTGTTCGGCTCGCCTACGTTCCAATGACCGCAAAACGGTTGACCGGCATTGTTTCGCGAGGCGGCTCGATCATGGCGAAGTGGTGTCTGGCGCATCACCGGGAAAGTTTCCTATATACACGCTTCGAGGAAATTTGCGACATCATGAAAGCTTATGACGTCAGTTTTTCCTTGGGTGACGGTCTGCGTCCGGGATCCATTTATGACGCTAATGATGAAGCCCAGTTTGCAGAACTGAAAACCCTTGGTGAATTAACACAAGTCGCATGGAAGCATGACGTTCAGGTTATGATCGAGGGACCCGGCCATGTTCCCATGCACCTCATCAAGGAGAATATGGATTTGCAACTGAAATATTGCGCCGAGGCGCCCTTCTATACATTGGGCCCGCTTACTACCGACATCGCACCTGGCTATGATCACATTACATCCGCGATCGGCGCCGCGATGATCGGCTGGTACGGTACGGCGATGCTGTGTTACGTTACGCCCAAGGAACACCTTGGCCTGCCAGACAAGGATGATGTTAAAGACGGAATTATCACTTATAAAATTGCCGCTCACGCAGCAGATTTAGCAAAGGGTCATCCCGGCGCGCAAATACGCGATAATGCACTTTCCAAAGCCCGGTTCGAGTTTCGCTGGAATGACCAGTTCAGTCTTGGTCTCGATCCCGACAAGGCAAAACAATTTCATGATGAGACCTTGCCACAGGAAGGTGCTAAACTCGCCCATTTCTGCTCCATGTGCGGCCCCCATTTCTGCTCAATGAAAATAACTCAAGATGTGCGCGATTACGCAGCCAGCCAAGGTGTGAGTGAGGATGACGCCCTGGAAAAGGGCATGGAAGAAAAAGCCATCGAATTTGTGACAAAAGGGGCCGAGATTTACAGCAAGCTATAAACCGTGTAGTACGCTGTCCTGGTTTTTCGCGGCGGCAGGAAACTCCTTCAACTCTTAAGCAAGCCGTTCCCATCCATTACGCAGTTCTTGAGAACAACGGGATATGGCGACAGGATGGCTAACCTGAGTGCACTTCACGACTGGGTACGTGAATAGGATATTTATACGCTACCCAAGCCTAACCAGGCGGTTCCCTGCGGAAATTACCCGTCTAAATAATTGCCGATTGAATTGCACTCTATATGTACAACTGGAAGAGCTTTTTGCTTAACAAGTTTCCAAGTTTGTCGGCGAAAAGTGCGATTGCGCCAATGCGGCATAGTTTTGCCAGACTGAGCGGGCGACGACCCGAGCGGGCGATTCGTTCTGCCAAGAGCTTGATAAAGCAGGTCTCTCCCCGAGCCGTTCCCTGGGTCTCATGCCAAGCAGATTCCGGTAAAATCGGGGGCTTACTGCGTTATACTTTTTGGCATCGTCCACCAAATAATGACCTGACTCTTATGCTCCAGAGTAATTCTGATCCCATCAGGCACGAGCGTCACAGAGAGCTTGCTTCGAGGTTACATAGCAACACATTGACTTACATGTATTCATTGGCGCTTATCCATAATTACATGCTTTTTCAGGATAATCGCTAATGGACTGGCTACTCATACTCAAGGCCTTGCTTCTCGGCATTGTTGAAGGCTTGACGGAATTTCTACCAATTTCCTCGACTGGACACTTAATCCTCGTAAGCGATTTGCTCGACTTCAATGACGAGAAGGGAAAAGTCTTCGCGATTGTAATTCAGCTAGGCGCAATATTGGCAGTGTGCTGGGAATACCGCGTCAAGATTACCGGCGTGGTGAGGAACATCGGTTCACATGAAGATGCGAACCGCTTTGTACTGAACCTTTTCATCGCATTCTTACCCGCTGCGATACTGGGCCTGTTATTCATAAAGACTATCAAGCAACATCTGTTTCATCCGGTACCCGTCGCCATGGCATTTATCATTGGCGGGATTCTAATTCTGTGGGCTGAGCGACGAAAGCACGTAGTGGATGTCGAGCGAGTGGAGGACATGGATTGGAAACATGCGCTAAAGATTGGCTTGATGCAATGTCTCGCATTGATACCCGGCACATCCCGCTCTGGCGCAACCATAATTGGCGGCCTTTTCTTTGGCTTATCGCGCAAGGCCGCTACCGAGTTTTCTTTTTTTCTGGCGATCCCAATCATGTTTGCGGCCACTTTCTATGATGTATATAAACATCACGAAATTCTTCATTTCGATGATATCGGCGTATTCGTAGTCGGCTTCGTGGCTTCGTTCGTCAGCGCATTACTAGCAGTACGGGGATTACTGCGTTTTATCAGCCATCACGATTTCACCGTTTTTGCATGGTACCGTATTGGATTTGGGATTATTGTGCTGACCACGGCTTATTCTGGGTTGGTCAAATGGTCAGCAGCAGCTTAAAGAACCGGTTACCTCTGCATAATTCCTTCATGAAGCACGTACCCGGCAAACTCGGCGCCTGTTGATGTCAAAGCGATGGGGCTTATTTACTACCAATTTTGTGCCAACGAACTTCGACTCAGCCCTGAACCCATGGCAACCCCGCGGCTTTCCACCCTTCTTTGGTGCCACGATGCCCGACCGCGTCCTTGTCGCCCTCAAAGCCCTCAAGGATATTGTAGCAATTCATGTAACCCGATTCAGTGGCCGCAGCGGCAGCCCGATGTGAGCGTCCGCCGCTACGGCAGATGAACATCACCAGCGATTCCTTATCCACTTGATTTGATAGATAATTGAGAAAAGTGGTGTTGGCCTGCATACCAGGATAAGACTGCCATTCGATTTCAACCGAACCAGGGATTCTTCCCACCCAATCCCATTCGGCTTTGGAGCGAACGTCCACCAGCTTGGCTCCAGGAGCCTCCTGCAATAAAGTAAGTGCCTCAGCAGGCAACAGCGCACCTTCGTATGGTAAATTCATTTCCCTGGCGCGTTGCTGCGCCCTTTCCAGTATCGCGGTGATGGTTTCCATATGGTTTCAGGTAGCAGTGAGTTAAAACGTAATATTATTCCATTTCTAAGAAGGCTGTTGCTAAAACTCGGCACGATGCTACTGCCGGGATAAAGCGAGTTGCGGTACGCTCCTGGCTGCTTAACAAATTCGATAGTAATGCCAAGCGGCATAATGTTTGACTTGTTTGAAGTATTGGCGGCGCTCGTACTGATATAATTCTTACTTCTGATGCGTCTCTTTGATGCGTATCTCATCCCAACTGAAATTCTGTTCTGGAGGAAAAATGGCGGTAGCCGATGTTCTTAAAATGATTCAGGAAAACGAAGTCAAGTTCGTTGATCTACGTTTTACTGATACCCGCGGTAAAGAACAGCACGTGACCCTTCCGGCTCACGCCCTTGATGCGGACAAGCTTGAGGACGGACACGCGTTCGATGGTTCCTCCATTGCCGGTTGGAAAGGTATTCAGGCGTCGGATATGCTATTGATACCCGACCCGGAAACTGCCAATATGGATCCTTTCATGGATGAGGCGACGCTATTCATAACCTGTGACGTGGTCGAACCCTCCGATGGCAAAGGTTATGATCGTGATCCACGCTCCCTCGCAAAACGTGGCGAGGCCTACCTGAAGTCGACTGGCATTGGTGATACCGCATATTTCGGCCCGGAACCTGAATTCTTCATTTTTGACTCTGTAACCTGGCACGCAGATATGTCCGGTTGCTCGGTAAAGATCGAGTCCGAGGAAGCTGCCTGGAGCTCGGCAGAAAAATATGAGGGTGGTAATACCGGTCATCGTCCTGCAGTAAAAGGGGGGTATTTCCCAGTTCCCCCGATTGATTCCTTGCATAACATTCGTTCCGCCATGTGCCTCGCACTGGAAGAAATGGGAGTGGAAGTGGAGGTCCACCACCATGAAGTCGCAACCGCCGGACAGTGCGAAATCGGCACCAAATACAGCAGTCTTGTGAAGCGCGCTGACTGGACTCAGGTATTCAAATATGTGGTCCACAACGTTGCTCACTCTTACGGCAAAACAGCAACCTTTATGCCGAAACCCATTGTCGGAGACAATGGTTCGGGCATGCATGTGCATCAATCGATATGGAAAGCTGGGCAAAATCTATTTTCTGGGAATGGCTATGCCGGACTTTCTGAAATGGCCCTGTTTTACATAGGCGGTATTATCAAGCACGCGAAGGCTTTGAATGCCATTACCAACCCAGGCACCAATTCCTACAAGCGCTTGGTTCCGGGTTTTGAAGCGCCGGTGAATCTTGCTTACTCGGTGAGCAACCGTTCCGCGGCGGTGCGTATTCCTTATGCGAATAGTCCAAAGGGACGGCGCATCGAGGTACGCTTTCCTGATCCCACCGCCAACCCCTACCTCGCGTTCACCGCGTTAATGATGGCTGGCCTTGATGGTATCCAGAACAAGATTCATCCGGGTGACCCCATGGACAAGAATCTTTACGATCTTCCTCCCGAGGAAGCTGCCAGAATTCCAAACCCCTGCGTATCGCTTGATGAAGCGCTACACAACCTGGACAAGGACCGAAATTTCCTCACTCGCAGCGGAGTATTCTCGAATGATATGATTGATGCCTACATTGAGCTCAAGATGGAAGAAGTGACTCGCTTTCGTATGACCACCCACCCAGTGGAATTTGATATGTACTACAGTTTATAGCGGCCTTCCATGAAGGCTGTCCACGAACGTCAGTCGCAAGGAATGAAAGATTTATCCAATATAGGCAGCTCGATAAAAGGGAAATACTCGATGAATATTTTTGCTGTTTCATTGTTTGCCACGCTCTTGCTAACACTTGCTGGTTGCAGTGAAAAAACTCCTGAGAACAAACCTGAAGAGGCCCTGACAAAACTCGCAGATGAGTTTACGGCGGAAAAGAGCATCCCATCTGTACTGGAAAAAGAGTTAACCCCGGATGAGCAGTCTGCGTTACTAAAACAAATAATGCCACCTGCATCCCCGAATGAGCCGACACCGGAAGAAAAATTCCTGAAACTAAGGAAAGATGCGGATGCTGGAAATGCCAAAGCACAAAATGGCCTTGGTGTGATGTACTACACGGGCGAGGCCATATCCAAGGATGCTTCGGGTAAAATCTTGAATAATGATCCAGAAACAGCCGCAGCATGGTTTCATCGATCTGCTGAACAGGGTCATGCCGACGCGCAATTCAACCTCGGCTTGATGTATGCGAATGGCGAAGGTGTAACCAAAGATCCTGTCAAAGCTATGGAATTGTTTCAGAAATCTGCTGAACAGGGAAATGTGGATGCACAAAATAATCTCGGGGTAATGTACTACGCGGGGGAAGGGGTGCCGAGAGATCCGACCAAAGCCAAAGAGTGGTTTAAGAAAGCCGCCGCGCAGGGGAATGCCGATGCACAGGTCAACCTTGATGCAATGAAATAAAAAGAATTTTTATTCTTATTCAGGTGCTGATTGATCCGCGCCTTGTCTCAGGTGCCCGCTAAGACAAGGGGATACTGATGTATATATGAAGTTGAAATAGTTTATTACACCATGAAGATCTCGCTCGCCCAGATATCACCATGACTTGGGCCAGGCATTCAGGAAAAATCGGCCACCTCTTAGTTCGTCGATCCATCCGATGGCTGAAGATGGTTTTTTCCGCAACACGGCCAAACTCAATTAACTCATCCGCCGGCAGTGAATGGATCCCACCTCTATTGAGCTTATTGCTGCAATCCTATTCGGCGTCGCGCTGATTCACACTTTCTCGACCAAATTTTTCGAACGGCTGGCGCATCTCCAACCCGCCCACGCTGGTATCTGGCATTTTCTGGGCGAGGTCGAGGTGGTATTTGGGTTTTGGGCAACAATCCTGGTCATTGCGATGCTGATCATCAACGGTAAGGAGTCCGCCCTCACTTACCTTGATGGGCAAAGTTTCACCGAACCGCTATTCGTGTTTGCCATTATGGTAGTTGCGGGCAGTCGCCCCATTCTGCAATTCGCGATGGTCTGCGTCAAGACCATCGCACAGCTTATTCCTTGGCCAGACGGAAAAGCGTTTTACTTCGTCACCTTATCCTTTGTACCCTTGTTAGGGTCCTTTATTACAGAGCCCGCAGCCATGACATTGACCGGCTTGATTCTATTAGAGCGCTATTACTCTAAAGGGATTTCGGTGCGGCTCAAATACATCACCCTCGGCGTACTCTTCGTCAACATCTCAATCGGCGGGACAATGACGTCGTTCGCCGCACCGCCCGTACTTATGGTAGCCGAAAAATGGGGGTGGGATAGTATTTTCATGTTTACTACATTTGGCTGGAAAGCCGCGCTGGCAGTTCTGGTAAATGCCTTGGCGGCTACTTTTCTGTTTCAGCAAGAATTGTCGAAGATAAAGCAAAGAGAGGACCCCCCACACTTGGACGTGCCATGGCTGGTGGTGCTTGTGCATCTGTTTTTTTTGGTTGGCGTAGTGGTGTTTGCGCATCACCCGGTGGTGTTCATTGGGCTGTTGCTCTTCTTTATAGGCTTTACTCACGCGTATGAACGCTATCAGGATCGATTGATCTTGCGTGAAGGGTTAATGATTGCTTTTTTTCTTGCTGGTTTGGTTATTCTGGGGGGGCAACAGAAGTGGTGGCTGCAACCGATGCTGTCGGGTATGGATAATACCGCACTCTTTTTCGGCGCCACTCTACTTACAGCCATTACCGACAATGCGGCCCTTACTTATCTTGGTTCTTTACTCGAAGAAACGAGTGCGGAATTTCGGTATTCGCTTGTCGCCGGGGCCGTTACTGGAGGAGGGTTAACGGTTATTGCCAATGCTCCCAACCCTGCGGGGTTTTCCATACTCAAAGGTTCGTTCAAGGATGGCGCGATTCACCCTTTGGGCTTGCTGGTGGCCGCTCTACCGCCCACAATCGTTAGTATTCTTGCGTTCCAATTTCTATAGACTGCCCAGTCCAGAGATTAGCGGTCAACTGGAACTCACCGAGGGCGTTATCAAAATAATTCTTTAGTATCGGTACAGCGCGGTGGATCCATCTTTTTTCGAGGCACGCAAACCGTCGTTCTCAATGCGTAATGCTTCAACCTGTTTACGCAGGCGACTTAGCGAATTCGCTCACGCAACACCGTTGGAATTGTTACCAAAGCACCAATCAGTGCACCCAGGCCAAAGCATGCCACTGTGTTAACGAACCAACTTTAAAAAATTCAGCCGCGAACCTTACGGGCGAAACCAATCTCCATCCATTTTTTTATACGGTTGGCATCGCCGATGCGGGAATTCTTTCCCCAGGAATCGAGCAACACAATAATAATCGGTTTGCCGGTTATCTTCGCCTGCATCACAAGACAGCGACCGGCTTCACTGAGAAAACCTGTTTTTGAAACACCAATGTCCCAACTCCCGCTACGCACCAGATTGTTGGAATTTGTAAACTGCAGACTACGATCGTCATCGGTGAAGGCCACCGCGTGCGAAGCAGTCGTGGAAAATTCACGGATGAGAGCGTAATCATCTGCAGCATCAACCATTTTTGCCAGATCACGCGCGGTTGAAACATTGGCGCTATTCAATCCGGTAGAGTCAACGAAATGACTGTTACCCATGCCAAGTTCAAACGCCTTCTGATTCATCGCTGCGACGAAAGCGTTTATGCCGCCACGATAAGCCCGTCCCAAAGCCGCCGCAGCTCGATTCTCGGAAGACATCAGCGCCAACCGGAGCATCTCCCGACGAGAAAGGCTAGTTCCGACCCGCAAGCGGGAACGGGTGTTCTTCAGAATATCAATATCGGCAGCTTCGATGACAATTTCCTCAGCTAGCGGCAGTTGGGCATCGAGTACCACTATTGCCGTCATCAGCTTCGTAATGGAAGCGATCGGCATCACTGTGTCTGCATTCTTGTCGAATAAGATTCGCCCATGCTGTGCGTCTAAAATAAACGCGGCCTGTGACCTGAGATTCAAGCTGCCCTGCTGAGCAAAAGCACCGCCGCTTAATACCAACATGGCGCAACCCGCAAGGATCATTTTTTTCATTTGTCTTTATCTATTTAGAAAATTTATCCGCCGCCTGCGGATCGGGACATCAGTGCCGGATAAGTTAACAAAAATCAGGAGATAGGGAAAGGACTTTATGTTAACTATTACTATAAAATACGAAACTTCTTAACTGGTTGTAGTGTGAGGCCAAAGCAGGATAATTGCCAAACATTATTATGATATAAATTTGGCTAAGAAAATCAACGGGAAGAGGAGTTCAAGGGCGGGTAGTTAATGGGTCTCCCAAAACAATTCAGCAACAAAAAAGGAGACCAGACTGTGTCTATATACAACCACACCATTCGCACCGAGCCCAAAACGACGCAACTATCTCTAGTGCAACCATAGACGCCGAGGGGGCTAGCAGGCAAATGATCTTTTTGTCGCATCCCGGATGCTTGGAGGAAAAAATACTTAAAATCTTCCCTTCTCTTATGGAATAGCCCTTGAAAACGACAGCGAGGCAATAAGCGTCCATTCGCTCCCTCGCCTCACCTAATCCATCAGCAATCGGCGACCTTCGGCGATTGCTTGCGACGCACTCTCGGGTGACAGTGGCTGCGAGAAATAATAGCCCTGCATCTCATCGCAACCGTGTCTTATCAAAAAGTCCATCTGCGCCTTGGTTTCGACGCCCTCTGCTACCACCCTCAGTTCCAGGCTATGGGCAAGGTTAATCATCGCAACTGTGATTTTTGCATCGTCCGGATCGGTAGTCACGTCTCGAATGAATGTCCGGTCGATCTTGATCACATCGAGTGGAAACCGCTTGAGGTAGGAAAGACTTGAATACCCGGTGCCGAAATCATCCATTGATATCTGTACACCAAAAGCCTTCAGGTTTTGCAGTGCGTTGACAGCGGTTTCGGCCTCTTTCATCAATACCGATTCAGTCAGCTCAAATTCCAGCAACCCGGGATTGATTCCGGTGATCTTCAAAGTTTTTCCAATAAAAGCATCGAGGTCTTGCTGCTGAAACTGTCGTGCCGAGAGATTGATAGAAATTGGATGAGGGACCAAATCCTCGCTCTCCCATTTCTTTATCTGTTCACAGGCTGTTCGCACAACCCACTCGCCGACCGACACAATCAAGCCTGTATCTTCAAGGACCGAAATGAATTGCAACGGTGGCACCAATCCACGCGCCGGATGAAACCAGCGCAATAATGCTTCAAAGCTCGTAATCTCGCCGCTGACCAAACTTACCTTCGGCTGATAATGCAGCACGAATTCGTGCCGTGCCAATGCGCCCCGCAGTTGCGTCTCCATTTTCAGGCGCGCTACCGCGCGTTCATTCATCTGTGGCAGATAAAACTGATAAATCGCGGGTCCGTGTTCTTTAGCCTGGAACATCGCAGTGTCAGCATTCCTGAGCAGGCTGTCCGCATCCAAACCATCTCCTGGATAGATGCTGATACCCAGGCTGGCAGAAATATAAATTTCCTGGCCATCCAGCTCAAATAGTAGCGAAAGCGCATTAATTACTTTCTCGGCCACAAGAGTTGCGTCCTCGGCATGGGCCAGATTGGAGAGAATGAACGCGAACTCATCTCCACCTAGACGCGCTACCGTGTCCCCGGAACGCACACATTCCTGCAGCCGTTGCGCAACCTGCACAAGTAGCTTGTCGCCCATGCTGTGGCCCATCGTATCGTTGACAATTTTAAAACGATCCAAATCAGCAAACACAACTCCGATTCGCCCTCGATTGCGCTGTGTTTGCTCCATTGCCTGTCCGAGGCGGTCGAGAAACAGGCTGCGATTGGGCAATCCAGTCAGAGGGTCGAATTGAGCCAGGAATGTAAGACGTTCCTCGGCACTTTTACGATCAATCGCGGTCGCAAGGATATTTGCGAGACTCTGCAGAAAGCTTATACTGCCCTGAGTGAAACGAAACTCGTCGCTAGAATAAGAACCGAGCACTCCATATGGGCCCCCAGCCCCGGAAATAAGCACGTCGATTCCGCTGCGTATACCGTGAGTCACGAGGATTTCAGAAGGCTTGAAGCGGGTCTCGGTGCGAAAATCTTCCACGATGACAGGTCCGTGACCCGTGAGAACAAACTGAGTTTGCGTATTCTCATCAGTGGCGGATATATGACGGCCGATCCACTCCTCTTGCCAACCCAGCCCTGCCTTAAGTATAAAAGAGCGTTTATCTGGCGCAAGCTGAAGAACCTTGCAAAAATTCACTATAAGACCTTTACATGCGATCACTGCTGCCTGGTCCCATAGCTCGTCAAGATCCATGCTGGCGAGCGCTTGTTGCCCGAACGCTGCAATAAGTCCCTGCTGCATGGCATGTTGCTGTATTGCCAATTCGGCCTGTTTTCGCTTGGTAATATCGATGGCGGTGCCCACCACCTTGAGTTCATTACCTCCGATACTCCAGGTTACGGCTCTGGCGATATGCAGGTAACGCAGGTTTTCGTATGAGTGCAGAATCCGCAAAACCATTTGCCCCCGCCCATTTTCCGCGTTGATACTTTCCAGTTGCGCTTCGTGCTTAGGTAAATCATCGGGATGAATATAGGATTTCCAGTCTTCATAAGTGATGGCGCGGTCACGTGGAGCACCATAGAGCTCATACATGCGATCATCCCAGATGATCTCGTTGGTAGCGGTATTCCACTCCCAAATGCCTATCGCCGCCGCCTCTGTGGCAAGAGAGAGCCGAGTGCGCTCTTCCAGTAAAACCCGTTCTCTGCGAGTTGATTCGGCTCGAAGCCATACATTTTCTATGACGGTAGGTAACCGCTGAAGATAGCCCCCACTTTTTACTACGTAATCAGCGGCTCCCAGTTTGAGAGACTGCCGCGCAATTTCTTCGTCCCCCTGTTCAGTAACGAGAATGATTGGAAGATCAATTCCTCGAATCTGGTAAAGTTCCTTTAAAACATCGGTGGCGGAAGCGTCAGGCAAACGAGAATCGAGTAAAAGCACATCAGTGATGACTTTCGGATCAGGCACCGCAAAACGATGAAGAACTTGCTCAGCTGTTTGAAGTGATTCAATATGAAGGTGTGGAGCAATGGAAGCCAGTTCCCGTTTCGCCAGATCAATATCACCAGCATTCGGTTCGATGTATAGAATTCTGAGAGCAGCGGCTCGTCGGAAGGTTTCCGTATGAAACTTATCGAGTGCCGCACGCAACACAAGAGCGAGCGTATCAAGGAAATTGCTACGTTTTATGACGTAATCATCCGCACCCGCCCGAAGCAGTGCCACCAAAGTCTCCTCACTGCCTGAACCGGTTAAAACAACGACCGGCAAAGGGAGGTGCTGACTGCGAACCTGAGCCAGAAGGGTTTTACCGCTGCCATCAGGGAGATTAAGGTCAGTCAGGACTAAATCATAACGAGGCGCATTACCTGATAGGGTCGGCGCAATCATTGCCGTTTCTAAAGCAGCACCATAAATCGCACGGAAACGTTCCAGCCGTCCCAGCGCCTCGGCTAAGGTAGAAACGATATCCAACTGAATATCCGGTGCACGTTTCCGTAGCTCGATTCGCACAAGATCCGCATCCTGGGCGTTATCCTCAAGATAGAGGACTTTCATTTAATCGTGCCTTGGAAGGCCGGGGACGTTAAGAACGGTCCAGTAAAGTTCGATTTGCCTGGCCACCTCAATAAATCTGTCAAAATCTACAGGCTTCACGATATAGGAGTTTGCCCCCAGCGAATAGGCTTCATGAATATCATGATCCTCAGCCGAGGATGTAAGAATGACAACGGGAACAATTCTAAAATCGGGATACGCCCGAATGGCCCGCAAAACCTCAAGTCCACTAACTTTGGGTAGTTTTAAATCAAGCAGTATCACGGTGGGCAGAGGCTTCCCTGCCTTCCATTTGGCAATGAGGTCGAGTGCCTCCTGTCCGTCGCGCGCCACCTCGAGCGGGTTCGCCAGATTGTGTCGAATAAAAGCGCGTTGTGTGAGATCCACATCCATCGGATTATCCTCAACGAGCAGTATTGGCAACGTAATATTCATCGTTGAATGCGGTCCGTAATTGTTGGAACTTCACTGGATAATGGCAGTTCCAGGTAAAAAATCGCTCCAGCGCCCAACTGGCTCTCTGCCCAAACCCGTCCTCCCATTCTTTCCATGGCTTTTTGTACCATTGCCAGTCCGATCCCGGTGCCCGGGTACTCTTTGGCTCGATGGAGACGTTGAAATATTTCAAAAATTTTGTCGTAAAAACGCATATCGAATCCAATGCCATTGTCACGTATCGAGAATATGCAGCGGTTGCCCGCAACCTGCGCACGAATTTCTATTGTCGGTGCAGGTGAATATTTGGAAAATTTGATAGCGTTATCTATCAGATTACGCAGTGCTATTGTAAGGCCCTCCGAATCGACGCTTACGTGAAAGTTGCCGACTTCTACAGTAAGGCAAACATTTTTGGAATCTGTGTGGCAGCGGTCTAATAAATCGGACACGAAGCTGGAAAGCTCTATCGGCTTAGTAGACGTCTCTCTCCGTTCGAGCCTTGAATAGGCGAGCAGATCTTTAATCAGATCTGTCATATGATTTGTCGCGGCCCGCACATTCTTCAGAAAACTCCGGCCTTCCTCATCGAACTGTTCATAATAGTCCTCCAATAAAAGTCGGCTGTAGCCGTCAATTCCGCGCAGCGGCGCCCTGAGGTCATGCGAAACGGAATAACAAAAATTTTCCAGCTCTTTGCTCTTGGCCAAGAGCTGGCCAGTGCGTTCACTCACTTCCCACTCAAGGTTTATCTTTGCGTCACGTAATGCTTCTTCAACATTTTTGCGCTCAGTGATATCTTGAATGGTCAGAAAAGCCAATCCTTGACCATTGCCATAATGAGAAACCGCACCCGAATAACTGAGAATACGTTCCCAATCCTCATCAAAGCGCCTAACCCGCAGCTCCAGGTCATGCAGATGCTCACCACGAAGAACGCGCGTCAGCGGCCATTCATCAATTGGAACGACAATGCCCTGGATTGTCGACAGCTCATACATCCGCGTAAGATTTTTAATCTGGAGCAATACATCTGTGGCAGCACTAATACCGTACATCTTCAATGCCGCCGGATTCCACTGCAGCAGTTGACCTGTAAAGTCGGAGATTACAAGACCTTCACCCATATTCTCCGTTACCACCTGCAACTGCTGTTCCGTTTCGCGATGTGCCCTCTCTCTGAGCCTTTGCTCATTTACGTCCATATTGGTACCAAACCACTGCACCACATGACCTTCTGAATTCTTTAACGGCTCAGCACGGGTCAGAAATATCCGGAACTGTCCATCGGCTCCGCGCAATGGAAATTCCATGTCGAAGGCGTGCTCAGCAGCCGTAGAATCTTTCCAGCTCCTTATAACTTTGGGCAACATGTGGGGGTCGTGTACCTTCTGCCAACCGTGACCGATCATTTCTTGAGGCGTCGTCCCTGTGTAGTCATACCAACGCTGGTTGTACCAGGATCTAGACCCATCAGCCGCAGCTATCCATGCGAGCTGAGGGATAGTATTGACTATGGTCCGAAACCACGCTTCGCTCTCCCGTAGCGCCGCTTCGGCGCGACAGCGAACCGCGATGTCAAGGACCATTGCGAGAAAACCAAGCCAACCTGATTGCTCAAATAATTGCAGGTGAACTTCAACGGGGTAGGACGTGCCATCAGCACGTAAATGAACGGTTCTAAAAATGAGAACTTCTTTTTCACCGCGCAGGAGTGGATCTGCCATGATGCGCAACGACACCTCGTCAAAATCCGGTTTAATATCCATTGGGGTCATCATCCGCAGCATATCCATGCTATAGCCTAAATTACGCTGCGCGCACTTATTCACATACTCAAAACGCAGAGTCTGAGTATCAAAAAGATAAATTTCATTCAAACTCTGTTCTAGAATGCTGGCAATTCTGATGTGCTCATTTTCTATGTGGGGGAGATCAGCTGTCTCCCGAGAAATCTCTGCGATACTTGCGATCGTTCCTGCATGGCTTTTGGTTGGAGATATCATTACAAAAACGCGGGGCTGTCGATTCTTTTTTTATCTAAAAAATAACTATGCATATCGTTACTACCGATCCCAAGTGTTAAATTCACTCAACCGTACGGTTAGCTTATTATTTCCATTCCATCGCTCTTTGCATCTGGCAAACATGATTTATTCTGCTAACGGTAGCGCTTTTGTCCATCTGGATGAACGCGATCTCCTTCGATATTTCCATTGATGGGTGTTCGCATACGCTGCGAGTCTGGTTAGGCCAAATAATGAAAGAGCTATGAGACCTTAAAACAAAGGATATGGATAGCTGTAAGATTTTACAGCTGGACACAGATGAAATTATGACTTGAATAAACTGGATAAGACTTATACAGAACAACTGATACAGGATTTTCTAACCAACAAGGGGAAGACTATGACGCCCCTCCGGAGATAAACATGCATGAACTACAAACAACCTGGACTGCACTAAAACTCGGCGGGATAATTATTTTGCCGTTGTCTTTGCTTGCGGTAGTCGCTTTGGCCATTATGCTTGAGAAAGCATTCATCTATTGGCGGTATGCCCGTCTTTCCCATGACTTGCTGAACCTTGTCGAAACCTACGGCTTCGCATGGCATGACCTGGAAAAAATTCTATCCGGGCTGGATGAACGTCACTATTACAAGCGGTTCTTCGAAATAGTTATCAGCAACAGGCATCGGCCATCGTGGTGGACAGAATCACGCGCGGCGGATGAAGCCCAGTTGATCGAAACATCGCTCGCCAGGCGGCTATGGATATTGGAAACGATCGTCACTGCTGCGCCCCTGCTCGGACTTGTCGGAACTGTTGTCGGAATGATGCGCGCTTTCCAGGTGATAGGCGGCGAGGGAATTGTCAATCCCACGGCGGTCACGGGGGGAGTGGCCGAGGCGCTCATTGCGACCGTGGTTGGCTTATTGATCGCTCTTATTGCCTTGTTCGGGTTCAATTACTTCTCGCGCTTGCAATCCCAAACAATGGATGAGATGGAACGTCTTGGGACGCGCCTGATCGATCATATTCGACTTGATCAGGAGATTGCCCGTGAAGCTGCGTAAACCCAGAACGTTTCGCAAAGGACGGATCGAAATCATTCCGATGATCGACGTAATGTTTTTCCTGCTTGCCACTTTTATGCTGTCGTCCTTGTCGCTTCAGAATCTCGATTCATTGCAGGTGAATTTACCTCAGGGGGAGGCTGAAAAACTCCAGGCCAAAACACCTGTAACGCTCACGCTGACAAGCGATAGCCAAATTTTTATTAATCGTATTCCCGTTACATTGGATACCCTGGCCGAAACGCTCGAACCCCTGCTACAGGATTCGGAACAGAAACTGATTGTATCCGCGGACAACGATGCGCCCCAAGGCATCGTAGTGCAGGCGATGCTGCGCGCCCGGTCTGCAGGCGTGCAGCATTTTATGATCGCCGTGAAACACAAATAACGCCTCGGCATGCACAATTCCAGAGCGAAGGAGATCCAAGTCTGGTGGCCTATTCCACTGGCGGCCCTCCTCTGGCTGATTATTATCTGGGGGTTCGGATTTTTTCTCACCTCTCCCAAGGTCGAAATTGAATCCCCGCCTCCAATCGAAGCCAGTTTCGTGGAATTACCTGAAGAAAAAAAAGAACAAAAACTGCCTGCAGCCCCGAAGAGCCCTAAGACGCCCCCTACACCTAAACCTCAGCCCCGCCTGGGCGCAGGAAAAGGAAAGCCGACGAAACCTCCGTCTGAAAAAAGGGCCTCAAGGAAAGAAGAGCCAGGGGACCGCGCACCGACTCCCAAATTGGAAGCTCCGAAAGATTTGACGGATTTCATGAAGGAAGCCAAGGAACGCCGTACCGCGGGAGGAATTTTTGAGGATGAGCCCACTGCACCAGAAACCGTCGAACGCACGCCTTCCGAGGACGAACTCAGGATGGCCAATGTCAAACGCAATCTGCGGGATCCCGGCACGAGCGGAATATTTCAAATTATGAGAATGGGACCCCGCAATGCCCAGTTTCTGTTTCGCGCCTGGAAAACTGATATCAGCAACCCCCGGCGGGAGGTCGTCGAGGTCAGCGCCGGACCGGATGGCGATATACAGCGTGCAGTTGTTCGGAAAATGATCGATCTGATTCGCCAGTATCAGAAAGGTGATTTTCAGTGGGAATCGTATCGGCTCGACCGCGTGGTCGTCCTGTCTGCACGCCTGGAAGATAGCAAGGGGCTCGAGGACTTTTTGATACGCGAGTTTTTTGAGGGATCAGCGGGAATTCGATAACGATTGCCGGGCTCTCCGAGAATCTGTGCTCGACGAGCTAATGCGTACTATTCCGCAACCCGTCCTTCTCCCCATCTGGCACACTATTATTACTTTCTGGGCCCTTCAGGTATTTATCCAGAAATTCCAATATCCGCCGATTCGCCTCGATCTGATTTTTCTTCTTTGTGAAGCTGTGACCCTCATCGGAGAAAACGATATATTCAACGGGGATGTTTTGTTTCTTGACGGCTTGCACAATTTCATCGCTCTCAGCCTTGACGACACGTGGATCGTTGGCACCTTGAATGACGATTAGTGGCTTCCGTATTTCCTTGGCGTGAAAAAGCGGTGAGGTGGCGACGAGGAAATCAATATCCTTCACTGGATCGCCGATCTCATGGTAAATCGCCTTGCGAACCGATTCCCAGTAAGGGGGAATGCTTTCCAGTGTTCGCAACCAGTTGCTGACGCCAAAGATGTCTACGCCCACCTTGAAGACCTCGGGACGGAAAGCCAAGGCTGCCAGCGTCATATAACCGCCGTAGCTCCCCCCCATGATACCAATGCGCTCATGGTCGATGTAACCCAGGCTGGCGAGATAGGTCTTCGCCTCCACGCAATCCCACAGCGGCTCACGCCCATGTTTACGATTAGCGGCGGCAAAGAAGGTTTTGCCGTAGCCGGAACTGCCTCGATTATTAATTCCCAGCACGGCGTAGCCATGATTCACGAGATATTGGATCTGAGCGTTATATCCGCGCATGGTTTGCCCCCCCGGTCCGCCATGCACATACACAATGGCGGGCACCTTGCTTTCCGCGGAGGCCTCATGCGGCTTGTAATAGATGGAAGGTATCAGCATTCCATCGAAGGATCGGAAACGAACCACTTGTGCTTCTACCAGGGCTGATGAGTCGATGTCCTTGCTCAGGCTCTGAGTAAGCTGCTTAACGTCTCCAGTACTGAAATCGTGGACGAAAAGGTTATCGGGAGAACGGTCGCTGTTTACGTAAAAAGCCATGCGAATGCTACTAGCCGAAAATACCACACCCCGAATCTCGCCCTCCGGCAACGCGGGAATTCTCACGGGCTTCTCTTCGCTGCCATCGCACTCTACCGCCCGGATCACAATGCTGCCGTCCTGGTTTATACCTGTCACGCGGAACCGTCCGTCCCTCGAAAAATAGGTATAGATTACATCCCACTCAGCACTTTCATGATTCCTCATGTCGCCTGTAATCAAGTCATACATACGCAGGCGCCTGAATTCGGTTCCCTCGTTCGTAAGAAGGAGCAGCCTTTGAGAAGCCGGATCGAAGGTCTCTGCATGGAAATTGATGGCCCCTTCGTGAGGCGTCAGATGTTTCACTTCCTGCTTATTGACATTAAACAGGTAGATATCGCTATCGGAAGTGGTATTGGTCCTGTTCAGTGCGATCCACTGCTCATCGTGACTGATAGCGCCCAAGTCGAATCCGTCCTCATTCTTGTAGAGCAAGGTACGAGCATACGTCTGAGCATCGTACCAGTATACGTCTAAGAATCTTGGGTCACGCTCGTTGCTGGAAACAAAAAAAGCATTTCCATCCCGCCGCCACCCCATAAACTGAGCCTTGAGTTCCTCTCCCGGGGTCAAATCCTCTTCGATGCCATCCGGATGCAGTAGGAAAAGATGAAAATTTTCGTCGCCGCCGCGGTCCCGGGTGAAAAGCACTCGATCATCATGGGGAAAAAAGCTGACCGAGAAAGTGCTGTCGGCAGTAGACCAAGTCAGAGGCTTTGGCATACCCCCCTCCACCGGAAGCGTGTAAGCGTTAAAAATACCGGTCGCGTTGCTGGTGAGAAGAATGCGTCTTTCATCAGCACTGAATGAAGCTCCCATTAAAGAAGTCGTGGCCATGAATTGTTCGATGGTATAGCGCTTCATGTAAGGTATGGGGTTATTCATTGATGCTGCGCCGTCCTTGCACACTCACTTAAACCACAAGCCTAACGACCGACGCCCCAAAGGTCAACGTCAACGCGGTAAATTTCATTTTTTATAGTACTGTTTCTTAGGAGAGCGTCAGTAAATTTGAACGTGATTTGGTAAAGCCAGTATTGGAACAGGTACCGCCGGTCAGAGCGCTTAAGATTCAGGAGTATCAACCGCTGGTACCGAGATGTACCTCAGTCCAATAGCAAACCCTATTGAACTCGCTAGGGCGTGTTAACTCTAATAGCCATATTGCATGTATTCAGGTATACTGTAGGGCATGGAAATAACTCAAGCCCAGTACGAGCAAATCGTACACTGTCTACCGCTCCAGCGTGGCAATGTCAGCC
>JACCWK010000149.1 GCA_013697655.1 Nitrosospira sp. | reverse complement strand
GTATCTCAATGAGTTCTGTTACCGCTTCAACCGGCGGGAATGGGAAGCAGAGTTGCCATTACGCCTCCTCAACGCTTGCCTGACGCATACTCAGATAAAACTGAAAATGGTTTAGAGGCATATTCCGAAATGACTCGGCGACTGCTGAAAGTTATAGGCATAGGCATAGGCATACGTGGCATGTTCGAAAGTAAACGCGCGCGCGTTTACCGGATGTAACGCGGTAGCTGCAATGGCGCGATTCATCGCACGGAACATGTCGGCAGAACCGACATGAATGCCAAGCAGGCGTATTGAGCGGGTCATCAACGGCAGCGGATCGATTTTCCCGAAACCGGAAATCAGCCCAATCAACGCCACAAGACCCCCGAACCGCGCCGACCTTATGGAACGCTCCAGCGTCTGCGCACCCCCCACTTCCACGACGATATCGACGCCCCCGCCACCGGTGATTCTCATGACTTCCTCATCCCAGTCCGGTGTATTGTTGTAGTTGATGAGATGGTCGGCGCCCATTGCCCTGGCTTGTTGCAGCTTCTCGTCGCTGCTTGAAGTCTGGATAACGGTTGCACTATGCAGCTTGGCGAACTGCAACGCGAATAGACAGACTCCACCCGTACCCAGCAGGAGCACTGTCTGACCAGCCCGGATTCGCCCGAATTCCACCAGTGCATGCCATGCGGTTACTGCGGCGTCCGGAAGGGTAGCGGCTTCTTCATAACTTAGATGGGCGGGAAACGGAATAACGGCGCGCTCAGGCAGCACCACATATTCAGCCAGCAATGCCGTCAATCGGCCCGCCCAGAGACCACTGAAAAATCCCCTGCGTTAATGAACCGGATATCCAATCCGGGAAAACAGCACCTGTGACGCGATCGCCCATCTTGATGGCGGTTACGTTCTGCCCGACCGCCACCACGTCGCCCGCACCATCCGATAGCGGGATAACACAAGGCTTCGCAGGAACGGGATACTTGCCGTGGGCAACCATGAAATCGCGGAAATTCAGGGAATTGGCGCGCACATGGACAAGCACCTCGCCGGGACCGGGTTCCGGTGTCTCGAGGTCCGTACGCAACACCAGCCCGCCTGCGCCACACGCTTCGTTGAGTTGAAAAGCTTTCATCGGGTGGATTCCTTATATAAGCCCTGTCTTGCATACCCCTTATGTTTCACAAACCGCATGCCAGCGCGTAAGGCTATGGCAAGGACAAATTGCGAACGTTGAAGCAGCAACAGATGGTCTTCAGAGCACTCCTCACTAAGAAAATGCCATGTTAAATCGCTGACTATACTTTTAAGGTGGCTGACCAATTTGAGTTGTCAAGGCGAGAGGAAGTTCTGTCGGGAAGGTAAACGTTAAACAAGCCCCTTCAAAACCAGCTCACTTGACTTTCCTGTAATACATGCTATTCCTAACTAAGATGAATAATTTCATTGCCAGTCCTGAGGAGGTCTTCCATGGTAACAAATGAAAATGGAAATCGCGGCATGCCTGCCGCGGATCAGCGACCTGTCACAGTCTATCGCCGCAGGGTGATCGTGAAATTCAAGGATCATGTCCAGCTACCCCGTCAGGAGGCAGCCCGCATGGTGGAGAGCTTGGCCGTCGGCCCTTGGGAGGCGCTGGCGGCGCAATTCCAGGGTATCACCCTGGAGCCGCTCTTCTCCATCGACAATCCCGCGCAGATCACCGCCCTCTCGGAGCGCGCCCGCGCCTTCGACCCTGCCGCCCGCCCTGCCAACCTCAACGCCTATTTTGCCGTCAATCTGCCATCTGGAACTGATGCCGAGGAGCTCGCAAAAACACTCTCCGGCTGGGAGTCGGTAGCAACGGCTTATGTCGAGCCGCCCCCTGTAGAGCCACCCTTCGTCAATGCGGCGGATGACCCGCGCAGCGGCAATCAGGGATATCTCGACCCCGCACCCGATGGAGTCGACGCCGAGTACGCATGGAATTTCCCGGGCGGCGATGGCGCGGGACAAGCGCTGGTGGATATGGAATGGGGATGGACTTTCAACCACGAGGATCTCGCCGGACACGGAATCACCCTGATCTCCGGCCTGAATCATTCCTATTTCTTCCACGGCAGCGGGGTATTGGGAGAGATCGCGGCAGTGGACAATGCCGTTGGCTGCGTTGGCATCACGCCGAACCTTGCTTCTATTCGCTGTGTCGGCCAGCATCTGTCGGGAGGCGGCTACAGCACTGCGCAGCCGATCCTTGATGCGATCGCGGTGATGAACTTTGGCGACGTGCTGCTGCTTGAAGCGCAAACCAGTCTCTTCGGCTACAGCCTCGTACCCGTGGAAATCGAACCCGCCGTGTTCGATGTGGTGCGCCTAGCCACATCCCTGGGCATTGTAGTGGTCCAGGCTGCGGGCAATGGCGGCGTCGATCTGGATACCGTGGTCAATCCGGGCGGCCAGCAGATATTCAACCGTGCGAGTCCGGGTTTTCAGGATTCCGGCGCCATTATCGTAGGTGCGGCAAGTTCCACCGCGCCGCACGCACGGCTCGGTTTCTCCTGCCATGGCAGCCGCATTGATTGCTATGGCTGGGGCGAAAACGTGGACACCCTTTCTTCCGACGACACCAATACCGCGATCAATCTCTATACAACGGGCTTCAATGGCACCTCAAGCGCCACCCCGATTGTCACTGGCGCCGCTCTGGCAATACAGGGCCTGGTGCAGGCCGCGTCTGGCGACCGGCTTGCTCCGTGGCAGGTGCGAATGATTCTGGCTGATCCCGCGAACGGCACACCGTCGCAGAGCCCCGCGGTCGACCGCATCGGCGTCATGCCCAACCTGCGTGCCATCATTGACAGCACAGTGCTCAACCTGGCGCCTGACGTCTATCTGCGTGATTTTGTCGGCGATACCGGCGACCCTCACCTCGGCGCAATCTCCTCCAGTCCGGACGTCATCTTGCGGCAAACCGCCGTGGCAGACCCTCAGGGCGCTTTCGGTGCGGGCAGCGGCACGGAGAACGACATGACGCTAGGCTATGAGGCGGAAGCCGGCCAGGATAATTTCGTTTATGTGCGGGTACTCAACCGCGGCGGCTCCGCCGCCGCCAACGTCACGACGACCGTCTATTGGGCCCCGCCCTCCACCCTCCTGACGCCGGATCTCTGGACCCTGCTGGGATCGACCACGTTGCCGAGCGTGTCCACGGGTGATCTTCTGACCGTCTCGAATGGCATTAGCTGGCCATCTGCCGCCATTCCTACTCCCGGTCATTACTGTTTCGTAAGCATTCTCGACGCGCCTCGCGATCCGGGTCCCACCCCAGCCGATTTTCTGGATTGGGACAACTTCACCACCTTCATCCGCAACAATAATAACGTCACCTGGCGCAACTTCAACGTGGTCGACAACGTGCCGCCTCCGCGTGCCGAGCCGCCGGGTTATGTGGCCCTGCCCTTTCTCGCGGCAGGTGCGCCCGATAAAGCGCGGCGGATGCGATTTGAAATCATGCCGAGACTACCCGCCGGCGCGGGGGTCATACTCGAATTACCCCCCGAGTTCGCCGAGCTCCTTCGCGTGCGCCCCCGCCCCTTGCCTTTCAAGGGCGATGATAAATGCCGCGTTGTTCATCTCCCCCTCAACCACTGCGGTTGCACCCAATTCCCGGAAGTCATCTTTCCCGCGAAGGCGCGAATTCCGATGCGGCTACTGGTGAAAATCCCGGAGGAACTGCGCCAGCACGAGTTTGAACTGTTTGCGCGCCAACTTTACGAGGGAGAGGAAGTCGGGCGAGTCACCTGGAGGCTGGCGCCATCCCGGCCGCCACTGTAGCCATAGAGCGCGCTCAGCGGCCGGGAATGTGCTTCAACGTACAGACCATAAGCGCTCCGCACTTTATTCTTTGAATACCTGTTAATGGTTTTTAACAAACATAACTTTTAAACCATGGGCGCTTATTTAGGAGAACAAATGGACAGAGACAGAATTATAAACGTACTCAATGGCCTGATCGAAATCTCGCGCGACGGTGCGGAAGGCTTCAAGACCTGTGCGGAGGACGCGGACGATCAAGCATTGAAGCTGTATTTCGAAAACCGTGCTCAGAGTTGTAAACAAGCCGTTCGCGACCTGAGCACCGAAGTCAGGCATTACGGGGGCGACCCCGATACGGGGGGTACCGTAACCGGCACGCTGCATCGCGCCTGGGTTGACCTTAAAGCGGCGATCACGAGCAGGGACAATCTTTCGGTGCTGGAAGAATGCGAACGCGGCGAGGCCGCTGCCGTGCTTGCCTACGAGAATGCGCTGAGGGCAGAATTACCCGCTGAGCTGCGCGCGCTCATTGACCTGCAATGCGACGGCGCGAAAAGGAACCACGATCGCGTGCGCCAGTTGCGCGATACGGCGAGACACGCCAAACCAACCTAAGCGTTTGGATCCTGGAGAGGAGGAAAGACTGACTTACTTGTGTTTTACGTAGATAAGCTTGTCTGTATCGAACCCAAGCTGATTGGCCTTCTTTATGAACTTGCTCAACACTTCATCCGGGACGCGTGGAGTTCTTGAGAGAAGCCATAAATAGCTCTTGTCCGCGCCCGTTACGAAGGAATACCCGTAGTCAGCCTTATCCAGGTCGAATATTACGTACGAGCCGTAGAACGGACCAAAAAACGAAACCTTAAAATAGCCGGTACTCGCGCCTTCCATAGGATAAGCTTTTCCTTCCGCAACGCGCCATTCTCCCTTTTTAGCGTCGTATCCCCGGTTCAGCACTCTTATGCCACCATCATCGCGCAGGCTGTAATTGGCGGTAATGTCGCTCAGCCCCTTTTCGAAAGAGTGTTCCAGCCGTGCGATTTCATACCAGTCGCCCAGATAACGCTGGGTATCGAAGTTCTTGACCGGTGTCACCCCCTTGGGGATTCCGGCGCATCCCGCGAGGATCGCCACAACTGCGATCATTAACACACTATGCAGCACTTTATTCATTCGAATATCCCCCTGAGCCTCGTTGAATTCCATTCATGCAAAGTAACAGGTCGCATCAGGCAAGACCTGTCGGACAATTTTGCGGCAAAAAAACTAAAAAAATAACAGGGCTGATGCCAGATCGTTTAAAGCCTCTATTTCGAGATCCGGTGAAGGGTAATGGTGCTCTTCGCCCCCTTGCTTTGCGTCTCCAGCATTGCCGTATTACCATCTGCGCCGATGTTGAATGAGACCGGGTCGTTTGCGGAAAATCCCGAACAACCGTTGGTGTCATAAGTAAAGGATTTGATCTTGAAAGCTTTGCTGCCGCCATCATAGGAGTAGGCTGCAAATTCGACACCCGGATCGCCGCAACTTTCATGCCCTTCCCGCGCAATATCCCCAATGGGATCGACCACCATGAGTTTTCCATTGGAAAAGAAGAAATAGGTGGGAGTCTTGATGGTGGTCAAGTCAGCAGCCCAGGCACCGACAATGCCTTTGGGGTCATTCTCCATCCTGAAAAAACGGCTTTCCTTGACCTCGGTCTTGATAGGCTCCTTCGAAGAACTGATCTTCAGCGTGCCGGCAATATGAAACAACTCGCCAAACAGGCTTTTCTGTTCCCTCGCCCTCGGCACCGTCACAATATCCGTGGTAATCAAATCGGAGCCATCGGTACGGATTCGCCAGCTTGCCCTCGGATGCGACAGTCCGGCATGAAGATTGGTATCGATGACCGGTTTGCCGACAAACTTGAATCCTCTTGTATCAAACTCCGAAATGCTTGGCGCGCCATACTCCACGCCGGCCTTGCTGACCAGGTTGCCGCCGCATACACGGTTGGCGTCGCAGGAATCGTCAGGCGTCGCCTCCCCTTCGAGATACTCGCCACTGCCATCCGCTGAAATGCGAATAATGGAAGCTGTCGCGTCATCGTGCCTCACCCAGACGTTGGTGCTGAGCATGCCGATACCCTGCGAGAGAAAATGCGCCTTGGCTTGTGCCGCAGTTTTGACCGGACCGGCGACGCCGCCCGCCTCTCTCGCCTTCTGCAACTCGGGCGACGCAGCGAATGCAGCGGGATCACTGTCGAGATTGATTGAAGCCGTGACCGCAGACGCGGCATTGGCGGGAATGGAAATCCCGTTGTTCGGATTGCCGTCCACATCCAGGGACTGCAACAGGATAAGCAGGTTTTGCAGCTTGTTATCGCTGTCTCCGGCCAATTCCATGGGCGTTACGATAGCCGCGCCTTTTGCTTTTCCGAGACTCAGGCTGCCCAGCTTAAACTCTACCGTATCCCCATGGTTATAGTTGAATGTCCCCTTCTCATCGGTGATGCCGGAACCGGAGGGGGCGACATAAGCCGCGCCGCCCACCGCAGTATCAAGCAGTCTTCCGGTAGCCGGGCCAGTTTGCGTCTTGCCGCCACCGCTCTCCGTGCCGTCGTTACTCGACGAGGGGGCACTTCCATCACCGCAGGCAACAAGTATCGCAGCAAATGCCAGGGGCATTAAGCGGCCCCAACAGGTTTTTCTTTTATTCTGATCAAACTTCATCCAGGCGATCCCTTCCGATTTAATCGGGTGATTATCATATCAAACTATAACACTACGATTCTGAAAAACATCACCCTTTTTCCCGTCATGAACCGGGGGTATCTCAAAAATCGCGTCATCTTACTTTTACTCAATGAAACTTCAGATCGAAGTTTTATTATTCCTCTCGTTCAGCCTTTTCTTTCAGTTGAACCCAATGACTGCCGCCATCCTTGCGGGTCACCAGCTCCGGAAAAGTCCGAATCATTTCCAGCAACCCGGAATGGCCAAATTGTTGAGGTGAGAACCCTGGATTGGTTCTCCGCATATACTGTCCCAATGCCCCTAGGCTCACCCAGCCTTCCGAAGCCTCCGAGGCCAGCAGTGAAACAGCGTCGACAAGGGCCTTGGGGCGCTGTTTTTTTACTTTGGAAGGTTGGGTTTTGACGTTTTCGGATTCAGGCGGCTGATACTCGAAAAACTGGTCGCTGGCATTTCTCAGTGCATCCGGAGTCTTCTTCTCTCCAACGATATATACCATGGAGCCCCGTTCTCTCAGCTTGCGGCATAAGTAGGAGAAGTCGGAATCGCTGGTTACGAGGCAGTAGGTGTCGGCCCTGTCGTCGAACAAATCTTCCAGCGCATCCAGCGCAAGCGCGATATCCGCCGTGTTCTTTCCCGACGCATACTGATATTGAAGGCAAGGCGTGAACGCCAGCCGAACCAGTGCCTCTTGCCATTTATTGGCGAGCGTCGAATGATTACCGTAACCACGGCGCACCACTACGCGGCCAAATTGCGCAACGACTCGCAAGGCATACTCAAGGATCTCGGGCGAAGTGTTGTCGCAGTCCACCAATACCGCGACACGATCTTCATGGTTATCAACCATAGACATACTCCCCTCGTCAATTAGACGACCATGCGGAGGATAGCTATAGCTGCTCTGCCGCCGCTTATATAAAACGCCACCACTCCATTATCTGCGAAAGACACTATACCAAATGTAATGACCTACGCATACTTGTAGTTTTATGCAGGGATAGGCTGCTCCCGGAAGTGCCGCGAGTGCGGGACGCATGCAAACAATAAGAGCAAATGAAGCGCAGCCTCTGTTTCCTTGTGAAATAACAGGGCCACCTGCTGCCGTGGTTAGATACGGCGCCGGTTTGGGCAGAGGATTATGCAATGAATCCGCCGTCGATCGTCAGGCTTGCTCCGGTCACGAAGCCGGCTTCAGATCCGCGCACGACACGACACTCTCACAAAGAAAAAAAGGTTTTTCTTGTATTTTTCCAAAAAGTGAATATCATTACGAATCATTCTCATTAATTATCGCAAGAGGCTCAAAAATGGCTTCAATCGCACATTTGATAATGGAAATGCCGAGTGCTCTTTCGGAAACCAGCAGAGATAAGAACCAATTTTCCATGCCAGGCACCAGAAGATCCATTCAGAGTGAAACCTTGTTTTCAGAAGGGGACGAGGTCTATATTCAGCATCGCGGAGAGCAATATCTTTTGCGCCGCACCCGTAACGGCAAGCTGATATTAACTAAATAGTGGACTTAAGGCGTCTATCATGTATATTTGTATCTGCAGAGGTGTAACCGATACCGCAATCCGCGAGGCTGTCCGCCTGGGCGCCGGCCGGATGCGGGATTTGAAGACCTGCTTGGGCGTGGGCGAGCAATGCGGGATATGTGCATGCCATGCAAAGGAAGTTTTGGAACAAGCACTGACGCAAAAGATTTTGGTCCAATAATCATCTCTAAACCCACTCGTTAATTCGAGATTCCGCCTGAGGAGGCAAACATGAAAAGCAATGCAGACATTATTCAGTGGCTAAATCGCCAGTTGCAACATGAACTGACGGCCATCAATCAGTATTTTCTTCACGCCCGCATGTACAAAAGCTGGGGATTCAACAGCTTGGGCAAGCATGAGTACGAAGAATCCATAGAGGAAATGAAACACGCCGACGCGTTGATCGAGCGTATCCTGTTTCTGGAGGGGCTGCCCAACCTGCAAGAGCTTGGCAAGCTCATGATCGGGGAAAAGCCGGAAGAATGCGTCGCTTGTGATCTTCGGCTTGAAGTAATGTCGCGTGAGACATTGATCGCAGCTATCGGTGCGTGCGAAACCGCCAAGGATTATGTCTCGCGAGAGATTTTTGAGCACAATCTGGAAGATACGGAAGAGCATATCGATTGGCTTGAGACCCAGTTGGAGGTAATGCAGAAAGTAGGTACCCAGAACTGGCTGCAAAGCCAGATGTAAATTATCTGTTGCCGTTGGCTTGCGTCAGCGGCAACCAGCCAGCTCCCTCCGGGGGGTTGACGAGCTCGACAGGCTCAACCCGTCACGTCCACCCAATCAAACACCCTTCCCCATCGCAGAACTTTCTTTGTGGAACTCTTATGGGTTCTGCTGCGACGGCACTAATTTACTTTTCCATATAGCAGGCAGTTTCTGGACCCATCCGTTGTAGACCACCGGGATTGGCAATATTCCCTGGCCATCCATGCCGGCGTTGCCTGTGATGTTGGCATCTTTTGCCGTCGCTGCGGTAGCATTCAACAGGATGCGGCCTACCACCGCCGCATCGGCCGGGTTCTCATCCCCGTTCGGATCGGGATCCACCACGATCAGGACGTTGGAGAATTTGCTCGACACATAGGCATAATAGCCTCCCCCCTGCTTTGCCCCATATTGCACACCATGGCAACCTGGGTCACAGCCAAGCATCGCCACCAGCGTATCCGTCGTGGGCAGATCAGGGCGGGTATCGATAATGGTGATGGTTCCCGTTAACATATTTGCGGTCACCATGCTATTTCCTTTTGGACTGACGGGCGTTTGTATGGGAAGTGCGCCCACCGGTCCATAAATCACTCCCGTGACCGGATTATAGTTGGCAATCAAATTGATTTTTTTCAACACCGAATGATGCTGCATATCGATAATGGTCATCGTGTTGTCGAGAAGGTTCGCAACATAGTATTTACTCGCATTCGGCATCATTCCGATTGCTATGGGGTGGCTGAGTTTGCTGCTGGTCGGCAAAATGGCGTCAATCCTGTCCGATGGGAAATCATATTGAGTCGTATCCCCTGTGAATACATTTGGTGTAACCATTTTTTGCCCGTCATGCCTCATCCAGTGCGCGTGGGGATTTCCTCGGCCAATATTTATTTTTCGCTCGATTCGTGTGGCAAATGGAGCGAGTTCCATTACTGAGTCGAGATCTGTCTCACCGTTGTTGGTTACATGCAACTGATCGGTGTCGGTGCGCGTCATGACATGGGCCGGATCCTGATGAATGCACCCGTCTGCCGGTCATACACTGCCATTTTGCTGTCGAACCACTGCGTAACATATATCAGGGTTTGATTTCGATCTGTCCACATGTTATGAGGGTTGTTCATGTTAATGGATGGGAGCGCAACCTTGCGGGTTACGTGCCAGTTACTTCCATCCACGGCAGTCACGGTTCCGGGCTTCGATTTGCCGGATGTCAGTTCAAATTGTGTTGCGACCCATATTTCTCCCACTGCCGGGATTGACGGATTATGCAGGGGCACCAACGCAACATTATTTCCATAGCGGGCGTTTAACACTGCCGGAAGATTGACGACACCGCTATCGACACGCACATCAACATCCGGGTAGGTTACATGCCAGGGCGCCGAAAACCCCCAGACACCCAAAGCCTGTGGGTTAATCTTTGCTCGTAGCAACGCAAAGGTGAAGCTATCAATAAAGTTGATGCGTACAACGGTAAGCACTTGATAGGGATCATTGCGGCCCGATGTGTAGCTATCGAAGCGTCTAATCCTGACTCTTTAAAGTAGCCTGGATTGTTTTGGAAACCTCTTCGCTTGCGTTCAACGGTAGTAACTCGATATGCGGATTTTTCCTAGCGAAAACACGGAAAATCTCATCAGCAAATGCCTGCCCTATCATGTCAACACCCTTAAAATTCAACACAACTTTTTTAAACTTTTCAATCCGATTGAGTATGCGTTTTGCTTGAGATCTGGATAGCAGATTTTCTCCTTCGTATATGGCGAGCTTAACTGGAACAATGGTTTTGTTGAACACAAAATCCTCCTCTTGATCGCCGGTGAAGGCATCAAAAACCGATTTCAGCGTCCGATCACTTGCTAAAGCGATACTCATGATAATGTGCGTTCCTTTATTCTTATGATCATTATGAGACAAATAATCGTCCTCTGTTCGGCGACAATTACCCTGTCCGGTCGGCGACAACTATCTTGACCGGTTGACCGATACGTAGGACAACGGTGAGTTTCAATTTTATTGGGAGCTCACTCTTGCCAGGAAAACGTATCACTCAAC
>JACCWK010000142.1 GCA_013697655.1 Nitrosospira sp. | reverse complement strand
ATCGGTCACGCTTCGCCCCTGCGGATGAGGAATACCCTGTCAAGGATGCCCAGGCATTTCCACGCAGCCATACCTTCAGGTTCCTGACGCGCTACCCCTACTCTGCTGCCCTAAGCTTGATAGCGACGTTGGCGGTAGTGCCGCGTCGATCACTGAACAAAGCGGTAAAAGGCGGCGCTGCCGTCACAGCCGGAATACTGGGTCGCAAGACCAGAATATTGATGGTGCGGCATCTGCTGCCAGCAATGGTGCACTTGTTACGATCACATAAGCGTCGTCCATGACGGGGAATGGCGGGAAGTGAATTGATGCTTAAACATCACAGAAAATGGAATATCCGCGAAATATATTGTCTTGGCTTGTCTCGGGAGAATTGTCATGGGTAAATATTTTCTTGCGTGGATCTTGGGCGTACCTGCATCTGTTCTGATAATCATCTATTTCTTAATGAATTAGGCGATCTGGATTTAATCTTGGACCGAATCATTCAGCGTAGTGTTTAAATAAGAAATTAAGTAAATCAGTTATTTTCTTCTTCGCCAAGCTATTGCTTAAAAAGGAAACGCTGTGAGCCACTTTTCAACATTGCCAAATAAAACGATGCAATTATTTATAGTCGCAGCCGTACTGATTTTCAGTATTTCGTGCCCGGTTCATGCGACGACGCCAGCCGAATCCAAACCTGGAGTTATACCTCCCCCTTGGGAACTCTACGACACGGATAAGGACGATTACATAAGTGCGGAGGAAGCCGCCCAACAAAAAATGCCTGCTGAAACTTTTAAGAGTCTGGATATTGATCGGGATGGCAGATTAAACAAAGACGAGTTCAGCAAAGCACCCCCGATCAAAATAAATTGATGTGAAGAACTCTACCATGCGGGATGGACGGAATTTTCAGAGTGGATTATTGGAACACTTCGTGTCTTCTCCCGCCCTCGGTTAATCGCACGAGAATTTGGTCGGGACAATAGCAATTGCATGAGTACCCTCTGAATAACCTCACGCTCCTGGGTTGCGGCAGACACGGCTTCATGAAAGAACTTCATTTCAAAATTCCCCCGAATACCTCCGCAAGTTAATAAGGTATCTAGCTTCTGTAGCTGCTAAGCGGCAAGTGGAACATGTGTACGCGGTTTATGGCATTTCCGCTACAATTACGCGAATGAATTCCACCAACGCAACATCTGTGTCAGATAACGACACAGATGATATGACCGGGAATGTTTTCCTCGTAGGCATGATGGGTGCGGGGAAAACTACTATTGGGAAATTTCTGGCAAACTTCCTGAATAAAACGTTTTTTGATTCAGATCGTGAAATCCAGAAACGAACCGGTGTCACTATACCGTTAATTTTCGAAATCGAAGGAGAGCCCGGTTTCCGCAAGCGCGAAACAGAAATGTTGCTGGAACTGGTAAAAACCAAAAATATCGTACTTGCCACGGGAGGTGGCGCAGTACTAAGCGCAGAAAATCGCGAGATATTAATGCTCAATGGAACAGTAATCTACCTGCGAGCGACGGTTGATGATTTGTGGCGGCGCACCCGGCAAGACAAAAACCGCCCATTGCTTCAAACTCCGGATCCTCGCAGGAAATTGACCGAGCTTTATGCCCAGCGTGATCCGCTTTACAAGGAGACAGCACATATAGTTGTCGAGAGCGGACGGCGGAGCGCCCGTCATCTCGCTCAATTACTAGCACAGCAACTAGCCTGTTCTGAATCGAGAACGGCTGAAAAGCAGACTAGCCACAGCGAATGACGTGCGCAACTATGCGGGTCTCCATATTGGCACGATGATATATATGCTCCCTGCTTCGTCCCATTATGTGTTCGATTGTCCCCGGGTGACAATTCCGGCAACTATCTTGTCCTACTCGTCCATTGGTGTCTGACCTGGAAACAAAACGTCGGTAAAACCGAATGTACGGAAATCCGTAATGCGCATGGGATAAAGAATACCTTGCAAATGATCGCATTCATGCTGCACGACACGGGCGTGGAACCCTTCCACGCTAAGGTCTATAAGCCTGCCGTACTGATCCCGGCCTCGATAGCGCAGTCTGGTAAAACGTGGCACCATACCGCGTAGACCGGGAACACTAAGGCAACCTTCCCAATCATCTTCAGTTTCTTCTGTTAGAGGCGCCAATTCCGGATTCACCAGTACTGTGTAGGGCACTTCCTCCGCATCGGGATAGCGGGGGTTGCGCTTTACTCCGAATATCACGACTTGAAGTCCTACTCCAATCTGTGGTGCAGCCAACCCCGCACCATTCAAGGCTTCCATGGTTTCATGCATGTCCTGGATCAAGGTGTCGAGCTCTGGCGTACTGAATTTCTTTACCTTCTGGGCAACTTCCAGCAGGCGAGGGTCACCCATTTTCAACACTGGTTTAATTGCCATTTAGCCCCACCACGCGTTCGAGAATATTCCTGACGCTGACCATAGCTTTTTCTAAAACAGCATGAGCATCCTCCAACTTTATGACATGAGCGCTTGCTTCCCGGCCGGCAGCATAATTCGCCACTACGGCGATGCTCGCATAGCATAGGCCCAGTTCTTTAGCCAATGCTGCTTCTGGCATGCCAGTCATACCCACCATGTCCACCCCGTCCCGCTCCAGCCGATTGATTTCCGCCGCGGTTTCCAGGCGCGGGCCTTGGGTGGTGCCATAGACACCGCCATCTATTACTTTTTCATTGGCCCATTCAGCTGCGTCCAACAGGCATTTACGCATTATCTGGCAATAGGGTTCGGTAAAATCAATATGGGTAACCGGCTTGGCTATGCCTTCATAATAAGTATACTTGCGGCCATAAGTGTAATCAATAATCTGATCGGGAATGGCAGCCGTGCCGGGCGTAAAATCGGCGCGAATACCGCCCACTGATGCAACTGCTATCACTCGCGACAGGTTCAATGAATGCAGCGCCCAAAGATTGGCTCGATAGTTGACCTCATGCGGCGGAATGGTGTGGCCATAGCCGTGGCGCGCGAGGAATACGACTTTATTGTCACCGATTTTGCCAAAAGTCAGTGGGCCGGACGGCTCGCCGTAGGGTGTTCTCATTATCTTCCGATGTGAGATCTCAAGACAAGCGAGTTGTGTCATACCGGTACCACCGATGATTGCAAGCATATTTTCAGGCACGTAAATGAGATAAGGAGAAAGTGCGATTATTGAGAGAATGCCAGCGTTACAGCCTTCCTAAAAATTCAGTTTGCGAACCTCCACTCCGGACTACTTTTTACTTCTTGTCATCGCAATCTTCCTCACCGTAACTTAAATCTCAAGAGCTCTGTTTAATTCCTGATAGATTCGAGGTTGCAAAAACCAATGAAAAGAAACTTTAGCGCGCCGCCTATATTGGATATAAGCCAATAAAATTTCCTGAGTGACGAGGTATCACAACGAATTGTGATATATGGAGGAAAGGTTGAATCATTCAACGATCTTTCACCGCATATATAGCCGGCAAATTCCGCCATGCACCATGTATATCCATTCCAAAACCAAATACATAACGGTTCGGCAACACGACACCAACAAAATCAGCGTGAATTGGCTTAGGCCGGCCAATATCCTTTTCGGCAAAAACGGCGCTGTAAAATGCTGCCGCACCATGGCTTATAACCCGCTCACGGATTGCAGCAAGCGTAATTCCCTCGTCAAGCACATCATCCAGCACCAGTACCACCCTGCCCTTCACGTTCTCTTGAGGAGTCACTTTCCAATTGATCTCACCACCGTGAACCTCGTTATCGTAGCGACTGACATGGAGATAATCGAAATTAAGCGGAAATCCCAATAGCGGCAACAACTGCCCGGTAAACACTACTGCCCCGCCCATTACGCATAACACTAGTGGATATTCGTCCGACAGCTTCGTAGTAATATCCGCCGCCATACGTTTGACAGTCTGTGCTACGACGGTAGCAGAAAATATTCGCTCCGCTGTTCCAAGTATGTCCTTCGCCTCTTCAGAAGAAAGCATCAAGTTGAAGTATCAGACAATATACACAAAGGAAATTTATGTGCTATTTATCAGCGCGAGTACGGTAGCCCTGAGCATTCAGGTAGGCTGCAAACTCCTTACCCACTTCCGGATGTTCAAGCGCCAACGCAACGGTGGCCTGGAGGTAGCCTATCTTGGTTCCGCAATCGTAACGGGTTCCAGAAAATTCGTACGCCAACGCACGCTCTTCCTGTAAAAGCGAGGCGATACCATCAGTGAGCTGGATTTCTCCCCCCGCGCCTGGTTTGACTTTCTCCAAATGCTCGAAAATTTTCGGAGTAAGGATGTAGCGGCCCACCACCCCCAGGGTTGAGGGCGCCTTATCAGGTGCGGGTTTTTCCACGATGCCTGCAATAGGGTGCAATCCATTCATTCCCGGGCCACACTTTACAATGCCGTAATTCACCGTATCTGAGGGTTGAACATTTTGTACGGCCAGTATCGAACAGCCATTTTGTTCATATACCCCCGCCATCTGCCGCATGATCGGGTCCTCACCCGCGAGCAAATCGTCTGCTAGCAGTACGGCAAACGGTTCATTGCCCACTGCGGGACGTGCGCATAACACCGCATGGCCTAATCCCAAGGCTTCCGACTGCCGTATGTAGATACAGGAGATGTTTTTTGGCAGAATACTTCGCAGCATTTCCAACGTATCGTTTTTACCCCGTGCTTCCAGCTCCGCTTCCATTTCGTAAGCTTTATCGAAGTGATCTTCGATGGCGCGCTTATTGCGCCCCGTAATAAAAATCATTTCAGTGATGCCTGCTGTAATGGCTTCTTCTACGGCATACTGGATCAGCGGCTTATCCACAATCGGCATCATTTCCTTGGGACTGGCCTTGGTCGCGGGCAGAAAACGCGTGCCCATACCTGCCACGGGAAAAACGGCTTTAGTTATTTTTGGCATAAACGTAATTAATTAAGAGTTCCGGGAAATTGGATGTAAATCAGCCTGCGAATCTTGCAGCAATTGTACCAGTCCTGCCTCATCGAGAATGGTTATTCCCAACTCCGCCGCTTTGTCATACTTACTGCCAGGATCAGCACCAGCCACCACATAATGAGTCTTTTTTGAAACGCTCCCCACTACCTTCCCCCCCCCCAATTCAATTTTCTCCTTGGCATCTTCCCGAGACAGGTTCGGCAGGGTTCCTGTCAGCACAAAAATTTTACCACTGAGTTTACCCACCTCGGAAATGGTGGTTTGATCAGGGCTGGCCCGTGCCTGCTGTATACCTGCGCTTTCTTCCCATCGTACTCCACTGGCCCGCAACTGCTCAACGACTTCGAGATTGTGTCGCTCAGCAAAAAAATCGACAATGCTCTCGGCCACTACGGGACCGATATCGGGGACCTGCTGCAAGCCGTCGGCATCCGCCAACATCAATCGATCGAGATTACCGAAATACCGGGCCAGCTCTTTGGCAGTTGTCTCACCCACATTACGGATACCCAGCCCATAAATGAATCGAGCCAGCGTGGTGCTCTTGCTTTTTTCAATAGCATTTATCACGTTACCAGCAGATTTTTCCGCCATGCGCCCCAAGTTAGCGAGTGCAGTTACACCTAATTTGTAAAGATCTGCAGGTGTTCTGATAATGGCATTATCCACCATTTGCTCCACCAGTTTGTCACCCACGCCATCGATATTCATGGCACGGCGCGAGGCGAAGTGCAGAACAGCTTGCTTTCGTTGCGCCGGGCAGAATAACCCGCCAGTGCATCGCGTCACCGTCTCACCAAGCAAACGCACTGCTCTTGCGCCGCATACCGGACAGCTGCCAGGCATGACGAACGGTTTAGCTTCCCGTGGTCGCTTCTCCTTATTTACAGCCACAATTTCCGGAATCACGTCACCCGCCCGGCGCACAATCACGCTGTCGCCAATCATCACCTCCTTGCGCCGAAT
The DNA here is from genome assembly GCA_013697655.1 of Nitrosospira sp. GTDB lineage: Bacteria > Pseudomonadota > Gammaproteobacteria > Burkholderiales > Nitrosomonadaceae > Nitrosospira. Next base: position 8,857 of record JACCWK010000142.1, on the reverse strand, counting down.
TTCGTCCTCGTTATGTAGTGTAGCGTTGGTAACAGTCGCCCCGCCCACAAATACCGGCCTTAGTCGTGCAACCGGCGTCAAGGTACCTGTTCTACCCACCTGTATGTCGATTCCCAGCAATTCAGTAACAACTTCCTGCGCGGGAAACTTATGCGCCACGGCAAATCTGGGAGCACGGGACACAAATCCGAGCTTTCCCTGCTGCACCAGATCATTAACCTTATATACAGTGCCGTCGATGTCATAAGGCAGATGTTCCCGCACGCCCTGTATGTCGCGGTGATATTTCAGCAACGCTGCTGCATCGCTCACAACCTTGCACTCGCGCGCAACTGGAAAACGCAACGACGCAAGATAGTCTATTACGCGGCTTTGTTTGTCGCCCGGCACATACCCACCTTCGGAAGCGCCGACCCCGTAAGCAAAGAATGAAAGCCTGCGCGTAGCGGTAATGCCGGGATCTAGCTGACGTAGCGATCCGGCGGCCGCATTGCGAGGATTTATAAACTCCCTTTCATTTCTTGCAAGCTGCTGCCGGTTAAGTTTCTCGAAATCCACTTTCAGCATCAATACCTCGCCACGTACCTCAAGCAGCGCGGGTGGCTTATCGGGGCTGAGGCCAGCATGTAAATGCAAAGGGATAGATTTAACAGTGCGTAAATTCAAGGTGACATCTTCGCCGATGTACCCATCTCCACGAGTTGCGCCACCCACGAACACACCTTTCTCGTAACGGAGGTTTACCGCAAGACCGTCAAATTTTGGTTCCACCGCATATTCCACGGACTCGACCCCCAGCGTCTGGCGCACGCGCCGGTCGAATGCCTCCACCTCCTCTGCCGTAAACGCATTGCCGAGGGAAAGCATTGGCGTGCGATGGAAAATTTTTGGAAATTCTTTAAGCGGCGCCACGCCTATGCGCTGGGTGGGAGAATCCGGCGTGACGAGTTGGGAATAGCGCTGCTCAAGTGCCTGCAACTCGCGGAACATTTTATCGTATTCGGCATCTGGAATAGTTGGCGCATCCAGCGCGTAATAGCGGTAATTGTGCAGTTCGATAGTAGCGCGAAGCATCTGCGCCTGCTGCCAGATTTCATCCGGAATACTCATTCACGCAAATAACCTCAGCGCAATCTCGCCACCGGCAGGGATGTTGCGTGCCAGCATCATTGACTGAATGGCAATCAGCTGTCGCTTGATTTTGCCGATGCCGCTATCACTCAGGGGAGCATGATTATCATCCACCATGATGCCACCCAGGGTATCGGAAAGACTTCTGGCGACATGCATCATCTCGCCGAAAACTTTTTCGCCGTTTGTGATGCGGGGTACTTCAAGCAGAAAAGTAATGCCATGAGTAGTGAGCGTTCGCATGGTGTCAGGAAGAAATGGAGAGGATTCATGGTTGTTAAGAGAGAACAATACACTATTGCTTTCATCGCGGTATGTGAAGACACCTTCTGTCCCAAACCTGAAACCTGATGCTTCCGCTAAAACCCGGATCTTGGCACCGGTGAATACGCTATTATCCCTGCTGATGATGTTGATACCAATCATGACATCCACTTCCGCACAGAATTGATCAAGCGATAAAGCCTGTGCGTATGCCTGTCGGACGTCGGGACAGTCCGCAACCGCATTTACATGCGTCGCAAAGTTACGCACCATGTCACGGAACTCGGATAAGCTCACTTCGCTAACAGGACCGGCACGATCAACAAGTTGCAGGCGGCCCCTCAAGTCACCATACCCGCCCTTAACGCTGGTCTCCAGAGCAATCTCCTCCCAGAGTGCGTCTATTTCTCTTCTCCCCAGCCACTGAACCGGCTTGTTGAAATCGAACTTCCGCTGCAATACCTCTGTCATATCCGAAGCCGTTATCGGTGTTTGTCCACGGATGTTGACAACATAGTCCACCATGTCCAAAACGCCGCCGTCACTGACCGGCGCGTCAACCGATGTGACTACTTCAGGCACCGTTGAGGCCGCTTCTCTATTTGGTTGAACTATTTCGACCAGGCTGACCGGTTCGACCGGTTCCGCCGGTTCTTCCTTCGGCTCAGCTGGAAGCTCCTGAAATATCTCCTGTTCCTGCAATATATCCTTACCGAGTTGCGGCTCAATCCGCTCATCTTCCGCGAAAGACTTATCCGTTCTCAGCAACACATCTTCATGTTTGCGCGCAAATGCCTCTTCCGCACCACGCCGGTAGCGCCGCTGTTGCATCCAATTAAAAAAAAGAACGCCCATAACCACGACGAAACCTATGGCAATTAGACTGATCTGCAATTCGCTGAGATTTACCATACCCATCAGGTCACCATGGCGGCATCACTCAGCCTGACAGCCTCGTCTATTTCCACCGCGACCACGCGTGAAACACCCTGCTCTTGCATCGTGACACCGATTAGTTGCTGCGCCATTTCCATAGTAATCTTATTGTGGCTGATGAACACAAACTGGGTATGGCGCGACATTTTCTTCACGAGACTGCAGAAACGCTCAGTATTGCTGTCGTCGAGCGGAGCATCCACTTCATCCAGCAGACAGAATGGCGCCGGGTTTAGCTGAAACAATGAGAATACAAGCGCCAGGGCTGTCAGGGCTTTTTCTCCCCCCGACAGCAAGTGGATAGAGTTGTTCTTCTTGCCCGGCGGCTGCGCGAAAATTTGCACCCCCGAATCAAGAATTTCCTCGCCTTTCAATATCAGTTTTGCTTGTCCGCCACCAAATATAGTAGGAAACATCTCATTCAAATGGCTATTGACCTTGTCGACAGTCTCCAGCAGACGCTCGCGAGTTTCGCGGTCTATACGCCGAATTGCATTTTCCAGGGTTCCCACTGCTTCCTTTAGATCCCCGGATTGCGAATCGAGATAAGTCTTACGTTCCTGAAAAGATTGCAATTCATCCAACGCACCAAGATGAACTGCTCCCAAAGCTGCTATTTCGATGTTGAGGCGATTGATATCGGCCTGCAATGTAGAAGGCCGCGTTTTCCCAAGAACTTGTATTAATTCGCCTTCATCAGCCCCCGCCTCCTTTAGTTGGCCGTCAAACTGATTCTCGGTAATTCTTGCTTCCTGCTCCTTTAGACGTGCCTGATTAATGGATTCTCGCAATGGATGCAACTTCTGTTCGAAAGTCATGCGCTCCTGTTCTATTTTGCGCAAATCATCGGCCGCATCTTCCAGGGCATTACGTACCGCTGCAAGCTTTCGTTCCCGCTCTCCACGCAGCGTCAGCCATTCCTGGAGGCGACTGTTCAGTGTGGTTTCATCAAAACAACCTTGATCAGCTTGCAATGTCTCGAGGTTGAGTCTGAACTCAGCAACATTCTCATTGATTATATGAACAGAGTTCTCCATCTCGACGATTTTATTCTGACAGGTTTTTTCATGGAATGCGGCTTCTTGCATTTCACCCATCGCATTCTGCGCAAGTTGGCGCTGCGCTTGGAGAAACTGTTCCGCAACCTCGCCCTCCATCCTTTCTCTTTTCACCTGTTCCTGCAAAACCTCGACTTGAACCTCGTACTCAGCCAGCTTTGTTTCGGCACTCTCCTTCCGGATGGTTTCCGCGATCGCCTGGCGACCGATTTCCGTCAGCTCACTATCAATCTGGCTGCGACGCTGAATAGCACGCTCGGCTAATTGAGTGAGCTTCAATACTTGGATTTGCGCACCATGGTGCTTTTGCTGGAGTTGTCCGATGTCATAACGCAAGCTTGATATGGAGGACTCCAGTTCACGGCGATCTTCTTCGGCAATCTCCAGGGCGGAGCTTTCGACCGACAGGCTGATCCTCAGTGAGTCCGTTGCGATTTTAATCTGGGCTATCTCCCGTTGCCGCGCCAGTACTCCGTGCAATTGTGTATCGGGTGCATAATAAGTAAGGCTGTGACGCGTGAAAATATGGCCTTCACGAGTCACTAGCATCTCGCCAGGAGAAAGTTTTGTTCGTTGCGAAAGACCGTCCCGCACACCTTCGACCACAAATATTCCACCCAGCCAGTCGCCCAGTACAGATTTTATACCCACACTGTCGCAAGTCAGATACCAGCGCAGCGGTGTCCAGCCTTCCTTGTCTTCCGCAGCATCTGCTGCTTGCTCGCCCGGTGCCGATAAGTTCACTGATTCGAATAAAACCCATTTTCCAGGAGGGGAATCATCCAGCCAACTATGCACCACTTCCAGCTTCTCAAGTTGCGCGCTGTTCAAACGCTCACGCAGTACTGCTTCAAGCGCGTCTTCCCATCCCTTCTCAATCTGAATGCTTTGCCACAAACGCGGCAATGTATCGAGCTGGTATTTGGTAAGCCACTCGTTCAATCCTTCGCTTCCTTCGAGCCGATGCTGCAATCGCTGCAAGGCGTTGAATCGGGCTTCCGCCTCCATAATCTGCTGCTCCAAGACCTGCGTTTTAGACGCCAACTCACGTTTGACGTCTTCCGCATCCAGCAGCAGGCTTTCAGTTTGCGCAAGCACCTCATGCTTTTGTTTCAGCTCAGCTGCGGTACCTTCGGTCTCCCGGCGCAAATCGGTTAATTCTTCAATATTCGGTGATGCCAAGGCATCGCGCTCCGCCAGCAACCGGACGCGGCGTGACTCAAGTTGCTGGAAGGTTTTCTCGGCATAGGCACGATGGCTTACTTCCAGTTGCCCAGCCTGTTCAATCAGCAGCAGGGTACGCTGTGTTTCAGCGAATTTCTCCTGATGCATACGAAAAGCGGACTCCGCCAGCGGTAATTTCTCTTTTTCCGTCTCGGCTTGTTGCTTACTGGTTCGGTGAGCCAATTGTGAATGTTCGAGTTCCTTGTGCCAGTGGTTCAAACTGTCCCTGACATCTCCTAGCTGCTTTTCGTGGTTTTCCAGCTGATTCCTAACCGCTGCAATTTGTTGCTCCATACGCTGGTGGTTTTCGCGCAAGTGCTGCATCTGCTGCTCAATACGGGCTACCTCAGCATTAGCAGCATAAAGCTCACCCTGCGCCAGATGCAGGCTATCCCCAATGATATAATGTTGAACACGCTTGTCTTCCAGGCGTTTTTCTGCGTCACGAAGATTCGAGGTTTGGAATTCGAGACTCGTTTGCAACGACTGAAACTCTTTTTCTGCATTGGTGCGCTGCAGCATTGCTTCCTGTTTGCGGGCTAACCAAAAAAGATTCTGCGCCGTGTGCAATTGGGTTCTCATATGCTTGAACCGACTGGCAACCTTGGCCTGTTCCTCCAGATGCAGTAATTGCTTTTGCAGTTCCTGGCAAATATCGCCCACTCGCAAAAGGTTTTCGCGAGTATCGGTCAGACGCAATTCAGTCTCGCGGCGGCGCTCGCGGTATTTGGAGATTCCGGCGGCCTCTTCCAGAAATATACGCAGCTCCTCAGGCTTGGCTTCGATAATGCGAGAGATCATCCCCTGCTCGATTATGGCGTAGCCACGCCCCCCTATGCCGGTTCCGAGAAAAATATCAGCGATGTCACGGCGACGTACATGAATATTATTGATGTGGTAGGTTGATTCTCCATCACGCTGCAATATCCGCTTGATGCAAACCTCCGCATAGCTCGACCACTGCCCTGCCGCCTTACCGAGATTATTGTCAAACATCAGTTCCACGCTGGCGCGCCCAACCGGTTTACGAGTGGCGGAACCGTTGAAAATCACGTCTTGCATGGATTCTCCGCGTAACGCAGACGCCCGTGATTCGCCCAACACCCAGCGCACCGCATCGATCACATTGGATTTGCCGCAGCCATTGGGGCCCACAATCCCGACCAGATCACCGGGAACAGGAATTTCTGTGGGATCAACAAAAGATTTGAAACCGGCCAGTTTGATATTGGACAGACGCAATTTATCGTTCGCAACCAGTTATAATTGTATAGTCCCGAAGAGGCACTTTAAAAGTACATCTCGAAAGATGTAGCCAGGGGCAGACCCATTCTAACCGATTTGACCGAGATAATAGAATGCCCAGTAATCCCCAAAAAAAACTGGAAATCTTTCCAAACCCGACCCCGGCACGGGACTACCATATTCACATGGAAATTCCGGAGTTTACCTGCTTGTGTCCTAAAACCGGGCAGCCGGATTTCGCAACCTTGATCCTCGACTACATTCCAGACAAAAAGTGCGTCGAGCTTAAGAGCCTTAAACTCTATATCTGGTCTTACCGGAACGAGGGCGCTTTCCATGAAGCCGTTACCAACCGCATCGTCGATGACCTGGTTGCCGTCTTGAAACCAAGATACCTTCGTCTTACCGCAAAGTTTTTCGTACGGGGGGGTATCTTCACTAATGTTGTCGTGGATCACCGCAAATCAGGATGGAAACCTTTGCCGATGGTGGAAATGAGAGAATTTGAAGGCCAATCTGCCACGCGCGAATGACTCTGGCATAAAAACGATAACGTTTTTCGTTCTTTTAACTATCGGAGACCCGCCCTCCGCTGTTTTTTACGATCGATTCACAAGACATTCAAAAGTACAAATGTAAGGATGCTCATGTCAATAGTCAGAAGCATGCGATTACAACGATCTGCGTTAACCCGAATGGTCACTCTGGCGCTGATAGCTGTAGGTTTCACAGCCAGCGCGGCTGAACCTGCTGCTCGATTGGTTTCTCGAACCATTCCGGAAGAAGCACGTGAGACATCCGGCAATATTTCGGTGATGGAAGGTGACGTGAGCGTGCCCATCCTGGAAAACGCAGAGATAACGACCGTCATCGAAAAGAACGCGTCCGCCATCGGCATATCCCCGCGCCCAACCGATCTATGGGAACGTATACGCAACGGCTTCGCCATGGCTGAAATGGATAGCGAGGAAGTACGAAATAGCGAGGATTTTTACGCCAACCGTCCTGAATACGTCAAGCGCATTATCGAACGCAGCAAACGCTACCTGTTTCATATTGTCGAGGAGGTTGAGCGCCGCAGCATGCCCGCCGAGATCGCGTTGCTGCCTATTATTGAAAGCGCCTTCAACCCCAGGGCATACTCTAGTGGCCATGCGTCCGGCATCTGGCAATTCATTCCATCTACCGGAAAATACTATGGCTTAAAGCAGAATTGGTGGCACGATGACCGACGGGATATTGTTGCTGCTACGACCGCCGCGCTGGATTATTTACAAAACCTGTACGGGATGTTCGGCGACTGGGAGCTGGTGCTGGCTTCGTATAACTGGGGCGAGGGCGCGGTAGGGCGCTCGCTTATAAAGAATCGTAACAATGGGCTGCCGGCAGATTTTCGCAATATCAGTCTTCCGCCCGAAACCCAGAACTACGTTCCCCGGTTAATCGCAATAAAAAATATCATTTCCAATCCTGCTGCCTATGGTGTTGAACTGGAATCGCTACCCAACCAGCCTTATTTCGAGACCGTGGCAACAACTCGCCACATAGATGTGAAGTTGGCAGCAAAGCTCGCGGATATTTCCGTGGATGAATTCAACGCGCTCAATCCCGCCCACAATCGACCCGTCATTAATGTTAATGGATCCCGTGCCCTCCTGTTACCGGTTGATAAGGTAGAGATTTTTACCGAAAATCTAAAAAACCACGATAAACCGCTGGTATCGTGGCAAGCCTACAAGGTAAAAAAAGGAGAAACCGCCGAGACGATTTCAGAACGATATGACATTAACGTACGGCGACTAAAAGAAATTAATGACATACGTGGACTTAGCGGGATAATGCCGGGGCAGACTTTGTTGGTACCGCTCAACGGAACCACTGGTGGAGCAGACATCTCTGTCATGAACAATAAACCTGCCGAGCCGAAAATGCACGAACGCGATTTCGTCTATGCAGTCAGAAGCGGAGAAGCACTGACGGGTATCGCCTTACGCCACGGTATTACGGTGGCGCAAATCAAGTCATGGAATCAAGGTGTCGGCCGCCTCCTCATCGGCCAGAAACTCGTACTCAGACATACCCCGTTTGATAGAGCGCCGTTCGCCGCTTCAGAAAGACGCGCCCTCCCTGCAAAGAGAAGCATGTGATATTTGCCCCTATCTGCAATGACTTATTCAGGTTCTCCCTAAGCATTACCGGTATAAATCCGGAAACGAATCCCTATAAATTTTGCTACTGGCGAACTGAGATATCTCAAGGACGCACGACGAAGAAAAGTGGACAATCACGATGCCAAGCGTCAATACAGCTTAGTGAGATGAGAATCTATCTCAGTGACCTACTGACAAAGCGATTGGATACGAATGGGGATGATCTTGTTTGCTATCGTCGATCATCCAGCCCGACAGGAAAAACCTAGTCCCAAGAACGCTATTATAAGGAATCGGAGGAATCTCACGAGCTCTTTCGATTCATGACAAACGTCCCATCCGCCCGCTCTGGTAGTCCACAATCGCTTGGCGGATTTCATCGGCGCTATTCATAACAAAAGGGCCGCTACCAATGATCGGTTCGTCAATTGGTTCGCCACAGAGCAACAGCACTGTTGCGTTTTGCGCACTATGTATACGAATGTGGTCGTCTTCCTGATTAAATATACCCACTTCAGCTGGGCCGATAGTTTCTGCATCACTGATGCGTACCGAGCCTTTAAGCACCGCCAGTATTGTACTGTAGCTCTTGGACACAGGAAAGTCGATCGGTTGCTCGCTCGCCAAATAGACGTCCCAAACATGGATCGGTGTGAACGTGTGGGCTGGACCTGTCACTCCGTTAAATTTGCCAGCGATGACACGCACGCTTCCCCGACCGTTAGCTAGTTCTCATCCGGAAACGCAACTCGTTGTTACGGAAAGAATAAAGTTGGATAAAGAGGGTGAGGGTCCCGAAAAAATGGAGTATAGTTTGATTCAAGCCATTGAAAACAAACGCAACTCAAA
>JACCWK010000141.1 GCA_013697655.1 Nitrosospira sp. | reverse complement strand
TTTGAGTTGCGTTTGTTTTCAATGGCTTGAATCAAACTATACTCCATTTTTTCGGGACCCTCACCCTCTTTATCCAACTTTATTCTTTCCGTAACAACGAGTTGCGTTTCCGGATGAGAACTAGCTAGCCAGAGCCGAGGTTAAATGCGAACGATAAATACTTCTTTCTATTACTCATGCTTCCATCTAGAGGGGCTAAAAGTTGGGGAGGCTACGGAATATCTTGCGGCTCGGGGAAGGTGCGAATAGGTCAGGACCCTAAAAGAAATAATTGACTGAGAAAACGCCTTCATTGTTATGATCGTAGCGATTCAATTCCAGCCGTAGATCAAGGTCCTGCGATAGCGCATAGCGAGTTACAAAATGAGAGGTGAAAAAACGCTTGCTATCACCCAGAAAGAAAACCTGATAACTGGCCGCAAGTTTAATTCTCAAATTTTCTGTTATATCGTAGAACGTGCCTACTTCAATATCGCCACCCAAACGATAATTTTGTTTTAAATGACCGGAAAATTCTGCTTTTAAATCAAAAAAGGAAAATAACAGCAGGGGTGAGAAAAAATCTGGTCGATAGGAAATGCCCCTTCCATAAGTACCTTTGAAAGAATTGCAATAGTTACAACTGACATCTCTAAGCGTGTCGATTTCCAGGTCTACACGCCAGGAAGGTTTAGCAAATAAGGGATCGTAGGGATTTAGCGAAGTTATGGAAAGCAGTTTGGCCCGGTCTAGCCTTATACGCTCGGATTCATAGTAATAACGGAGATTAAAGTCCATAAAGATGATTTCTGAGTTCTTATCATATCCCACATCTTTAGCCATTAAATCGTGGTAGGCCGGGCGATATGCGAATTCCAGGAAAGGCTCATGCGCATTATGTCCCATCCCTAGGCGCAATCGATCTGTACCGTGGCCGAGGTGTGGCGGGCTGGAAAAGTGGGTGATTTCACTGTTGACGTCTTCGGTTTCTTGTAAACGGCTTCTAGCTAATAAAACCGAACGCGGTATTTTTACTTCCTTATCATTCTTTTCTTGCATGCTTTGATACTGCAAATAGTCCATATACGCATTCAACACGAGTGCTTGTGATCGAGTGGAAAGGTTTCCAAAGATAATGCCTTCTGGTGAGATTTCCCTTTTAATCAGCTTTTGTAATATCGTCTTTTCGTCTTTCACCATCTTGTGTCGTTTATCATTCATCTGGGTGAGCACCGCAGGGCGATATACAATTTTTTTTACCAGCTCTTCTTGCGCCATCACGACTTTCACCGTATCAGTCGGAATCACACTAAAAAAAAATGAGTCTTTTAATCTCAAATCTGGGTTGGCAATTTCTAGCAGGGAAAGAACATGGTAAGAGCAGTTTTCTTGAAAGTAATAATAATCAAAATACGTTCCACCTAATTCCCATAAGTGGAGAAGCATCATGTTCAACTGGTCTTGGGTAAACTTGAGCTCATATTCCCAAAGATCGCGGCTTTCCCAATTATTGTATTCCTGCACCTTGGTGTAATAAGGAAAAATCGCGAAACGGCCCTGGAATGAACCTATTAAACCCTTTAATGCATATAGAAACGCATTCTCGGTATCTGGGACCGCTGCATAGTTTGCGCCGTAGTTCATTAAATTATTCCCACTCCCCGTTCTTCGGCTATCAATTCGCAGGAGCGTATGGCCGAACATGGATGCAGGGTTATTCATGAAATAAGATGCAAAGACTAATGTTGCCCCGACCGGATCTAAAGTTTCCATCCAGCGGTCCAGTCGATCACATGTTTGTATTTCTAGAAGATGGGGGTCGAATGCCAGTTGCTGATTCAACCATTTGAACCGGGCGGGAAAGTTACATTGTGGATGCTCTTTGCCTTCCGGGACTTCGGCTAGCGGAACAAAGAAGCTAGTGAGCGTCTCTATGAGCTCTGCCTCTGGATCAGTTTTTCCTTGAGGGGAATTGAAAAAATCCATTCCGTCGGCTTCACTAACCATGCCGCCCAAGAGTCTCATATCGTACTTTAGAAGCAGAAGCCAAACTCGTTCATGGGCAAGTTTTCTTTGTTTGGCTTGCTGTTGCAGCTCAGCCAGATACTTGGCGGCGTCTTGCTGTTTGGAATGGGCAATTACAGGAAATAAGCAAAAACAGAAAAACATCCCGACTACGAAACAGATATACCGCACAGCGGAGCTATAGGATTGGCAACGATATAGAAACGAAACGGGTATAGACTTATCTATACCCGTTTGTCATTATTTAGTTCAATGCGGCTTGCTTGATATTACAGGAACTTGCAAGTGTGGGATGACGGGCTATTTGATTCTCAAGCTGACTCAGTAATTCAGTTGAGGTTGTTTGATCGCTCACTACTAAACTGTCAAATTTAGCCTGAATCATCGCGCCAAATTCTTGATGGTTTCCTGCGGGACACTGATATAAGTTGGCTAGGGTGTACAAGTTCTCCCCTTTACCTTGCGCCATCTCTTTAACCAAACTCGTGTAATTCTCCTGCGCAAAGACTTCTCTTTCTTTACTTGTTTTTATCAATCCATGGTCGCCGCAATTAGATGTACCGGATGTAATCCCGAAAGTTTGGTTCCCTAATGTTCCATTGGTTGTTGCAGCAAAGACCTGGGATGCCCCTGGTTTTGATCCCATGAGCTCTGACCCTAACCCACAACCTGCTGCTCCGTATCCAGCGGCAAAAACAGACATAGGAAGTAGAAATAGAGAAGCTGCTGTTGCAATCAGACTATATCGTTTCATAATACACTCTCCATAAGAAGTTACCATACGTCAAATTTAGGATCAACAATCCAACAACTTAGCGATGGTTTAAAGTACCAAATTTAAAATCAGAAGAGGGTCTAGGTACATAAATGGGCTTCTCCGCTAGACCCAGATTGAATTTACTGAACCCTCCCCAGAATGTCAAATTTATATTGCGTTTTAGGAAGTTAAGCGAGTTCAGCCCTAAGAAACTAGAATTCCGAACCTTGTGTTTCTTCAATATCAAGAGTGCCATAGTGCCTTATGGCTTCCCTGTAAAGTACAGATGTTTGTTTAGACTCAGCTTCCACATAGACCGGGGGAAGTCCATGAAGATTGCTCCTCAGAGCAATCCCTACACGTCCCCAGAACAACCCCTATTCATCGGAGAATAACGCCTATAACAACAATAACAACCCGTAATCGGTCTGAACGCATCATACGCGACACTGATGGGAAGCTCATGGATACGCCGTACAGCGTGGCGACGGCGGCACCAACTATTTCCATAGCGATGAAATCGCAGCGGCTATTCGTCACCACATCATCCACGCCAATCAAAAATCTTCGAATCTCACTTAACCTGAATGTTTCACAAACCTTCTACAAGGTTTGTGAAACATTCAGGATAGAAGATGACGTCCGTCAGGTTTTTATTTCCTGGGGCACCATATCATTCGCTATCGGATATAAGAATCCGATTATCTTTAATTCCTGAATCCGTAATTGCCCATCGTAATGCAATTTGTATGAGCCGAAGCCCATGATTTTCCTATCCGAACTTTCGTTTGCCGTTGTTGGGAGCGATCAATCGCGTCGCGTCGAGATCGGCGGGGATTGGCTCGACTGGCCTTTGGTCAGGGCATGGCGGCACTCGAATGGCGGGCACATCATAAAAAACCGCAATTTGCCGTCTTGTTTGGAGTTCCCCCGCCGCTACCCGCCAATGCTATGACTGAATTAATGGCCAAAAATTCGATATAACCTTGGAGGAAAATTGAATGAAGCATTTTTTTGACAAGACGCGACTGGTCGTCAGCGTTGCCGCCGTTTCGCTCGCCATTGTCATGGCAACGGTTGCGCCGCGGGCTTCGGCCCAGGATGCAAGAACCCAAGCTTTGGAACAGTCACTCAAACAATTGGAAGCCAGTCTGCAAGCCATTCGGAATGAATTGAACCAGGTGAAAGCAGAATCTGCCCGGGAAGCGCGGAAGATTATGAAAATTGAAGAAATGTCGACTTCGATGGAAAAACGTCAAGCTCTGGAAGCGCAGAAGGTTACGAAAATTGAAGAAGTTGCGGCATCGGTGGAAAAACGTCAAAACAGTAGACATCATATGCTGTTTTTCCGCGGAGGTTTTGCGCACAGCAATGAGCTCCGTAACGGCGTACCATACAAAGTGGTGGTCTTGGCGGCGCCGGAGGGCAGGCGGATAGAGATGCGTGGTATATCGGAGCGGGTTTTGATTTTAACCTGACGAATGATGCCTGGGGTTTGATGCCCAAAACGAGTGTCATGTCTGAGTTGATGTTCGAATACAAGGAATTCGGCTCCAAGGTACGAGGCAACGCGCTTCCTCCTCCTGGTGCTGGCGTAAATGTCAGCCAGTTTACGTTGACGGCGGCGCCGAAAATAAAATTTCTCGAGGGCTCCAGATTCAGACCCTGGATTATCCCCGCAGGTCTAGGTATCCATGTGATCAGCCCTCCGTCCGAGTCCATTACGGTATTGATTCCTGGGGTCATGTTTGGTGTTGGCGCCGATTATAGAATCTGGAAAGACTTCTTTGCCGGCGTTGATGCCCGTTATCATTTGACCAGTGGCAGAAACGACGGCATTAAAATCGACGGCGTGACTGCCGGTGGTTATCTTGGAATCGGCTTCTAAAGATGCCGATCCTGACGCGGACAAAAATGAAGAGGAACCCGGCAGTCTGTCGAAATAACCACGCTATGCAAGTTACATTTCCCTCGAGTGCCTTGACTGAGGTAGGCTGAAAATAATGGACACCAACGTTTTGTTAAACTTGAAACGGGGGTGCCAAATGAAGCAGAGAATACCAAGAGCGATTTACAACAAGGAATTTCGTGAACAGACGGTCAAGCAAGTAA
>JACCWK010000122.1 GCA_013697655.1 Nitrosospira sp. | reverse complement strand
TGCTATGATTCATCCGGGCTGACCTCTCTGTGGTTTGTTTTTCGTTTCGCAACAAAATCCTACCACCGCGAGCCGTCAGCCCGCTACTTTAACCAGTCAGTTGAATGCTTAAACTTGTGGCATGACGTTCTGACCCTGCAATTTTTAGGAGATTTAAACTGCCAGACTTTTTCGTCCTGAGTATAGAGTTTATTGTGAATGCAGAACGGCGTAGAGGCTCATAGCGCAGCGCTATCACACCCCATGAGGCCAAGAAGGTATCATTATAGTTAGTCCGTGTGACTCACAATAACGACCGCTTTAAAGCTATGAAACTATTGTGTCGTTTGTTTAAACGCACCCCACGTAATCACATTAAATGTCCTATATTTAACTAGTAGAGAGTAAGGTGTTGGCACCGGAAGTCCTCGACGTCGAGGACTGTGAGCACTTGGCAAGGGGGACGGTAAGGATTCCTTCGTAAATGAGTAACATCACTGTTTTAGCGGTGTAAGAATAACGAGCGTTTATCTTGCATTCAAGAAAATGGCCAATAAGGACGAAAAAACCACAAGAAAACTCATTGAGAAAAACAACGCAATATTGTACCCTTGCTTTTAGCTTTTCTTGTACATTGGATGCATTATGTTGGTTGGGTATGTTCGCGTTTCCAAAAGCGACGGCAGCCAGACGCTGGCGCCGCAACGCGACGTACTGATTGCGGCCGGTGTGGAACCTGATCGGATTTATTCAGATTTGGCATCCGGTCGCAAGGATGATCGGCCTGGGTTGAATGCTTGTCTCAAGGCACTTCAGCCCGGCAATACGCTGGTGGTGTGGAAACTGGACCGGTTGGGGCGCGACTTGAAGCACTTGGTCACGACGGTTGACGATCTGCGCACCAGAAATATCGGATTGAAAGTATTGGCCGGTGCGGGCGCACAAATCGATACGACCACCGCGAACGGACGGTTGTTCTTCGGGATTTTTGCGGCGCTGGCGGAATTCGAGCGGGAATTGATTGCCGAGCGCACGCATGCGGGGCTTGCTTCGGCGAGAGCGCGAGGGCGTCAGGGCGGGCGTCCTCGAAAGATGGATCGCGCGACCGTAATGATGGCGATGGCCGCGATGGCTGACCCGAAAGCCAATGCTATCGAAGTAGCGCGCCGTTTGGATATTGGCTAATATTGCCCATCCCGCCAAAAATGTAAAATTAGCTTAAAGGGGACTCGGCTCGCCTTCTTCTCGTAACGCTTTGCTCCAGCATGACGGATCGGCATAGCGTGCGACCAAGGCATCAATGTCAATTTTTGACATTGATGGGCTGAATTCAAAACTCCCAAACAGATTGACATGCTGCCAGGCCAATGGGGAAATGCCCCTGATGATCGCCTGCGCGCCTTCGTCGCCAGCCGCCTGCTTTTGTTCATACACTCTCGATAACAGCACGGTATTGTAGTAAATGACCGCATTGGTGATGAGCCGTGAGCATTCGTTCCATATCTGTTGTTCGTCTTCCGTTTTCACCCGAAATTTTCCACCATTGACAAAGGCCACTGCGCGCCGGAACCGGTGGTACGCTTCACCTCGATTGAGAGCCTTCTGCACACATTGCCGTAGCTCAACATCATCAATAAATTCGAGGATGTAACGTGTACGGCAAATATTCTCCAGTTCCCACAAGGCTTTCCTGGTTTGGTTCTGCCGGGCATAGCTGGCGAGCTTGCGGACGATCGTGGCTTGCGTCACGTCCTTCTGCGCCAGCGATGCCATAATGCGCTGGATGTTAGGCCATTCTATTTCAATCAATTCATCATTTGCCTTGCGTGATGGTTTGATCAGGAAATCGCCATACTCATTCGGGTGCTTGAATCCAACCAAGGTATCCATTCTCTTGTGTAGATCGCGATAGCGTGGCGCGAAGCGGTAGGCGAAAGTGTGCAAAATCCAGAAGTTGACCTGGTTGGTGCCATGCGTATCGGTAGAATGCCTTTCTGGCCTGATGTCGGATGTGTTGTTGTACAGCAAATCGAAAACGTAATGGCTCTCATGCTCGTGCGTACCGATTATCTTGGCATTGATGGGCACATGATTCGCCACCAAGGTATAGGCGCTCACCCCTTTCTGCAATCCAAAATATTTGGGTGAATGACGCGCATTGATCGTATCAATCTGCGTCTCCATGCGCTGCCCATCGCTGCTGGAGTGCACTTTATCCTGAATGTCGTAAAGGTGGAACGCTGGCAACTTCGCAGTCGCATTCGTAATGGCATCGTTGGCGGCCCGCACTGTTTCCAACCGCAGATAATTGCGCGCCGTCGTCGTCATCGACGGGTAACCAAGGTTTGATACCTCCGCCATTTTCCATAGTCCCATGTTGGTACCCATGGCCACGATGCAAGCGAAAATCTCGCGCGGATCGGGTTCGTGCTTGACGTAACGGTCGAGCACATGACTGAAAGCGCCCAGGAATCCTGTATTTTCGGCAACGAACCACAATAGGTCGGCAATGGCGATCCCCGGCAACTGGCTATAAAACGGGTTGTTGACCGGTTCCTCTGCACTGGGATAAGTCAGCGTCCAGCGGCGCTTCTCGGCGGCACCGGTAATCTTGATGTGTTTGTTCAAACCGTCATCGATGTGCTGATTGACGGCTTTGAATCTGGCTTCCAGTGTTTCGTGAAAAGCCGTCAACGTTTCCTTGATCGGTGCCAGCAAGATAGGCGCACCTATCTCGCGCAATACAGCGTCTTTGTCCTGCCAGCGGGCATCGTTGATTAAGTCATCCTCGAAACGGCGGAACTCGTTACTATCCTTGACAAACACATCGCCCGCTTCCAGTGCGTTGCGCAGCAGCCGATAAATCAGAAATTCGTAGCGATCCACTTCCAGAAGCCTATTTTTTTCAGGCTTTTCCTCCTTGGTAAATAAATAGCGCTGCAAGCTTTTCGGGATAACCGCAGTCGGGAAAAGCGATGGATTAGTCTGCCGTAGCGACTTGTCTTCCCGAAGGAGATTTTGCAGGAAATCGGCCGCTTCCAGCAACGGCGCATCTTCCACGCGGCCGGCGAAATCCAGATCAGAGAACAATTGCCGCAGATTGCGTTTGAACGTCAATGATAGTTTGGTGTAGTGGGACCACTCAAATCCGGTCTTGTCGAACGCGATATTGCGCATGTAGTCGGATACCAACGGGAAGCGTTCTGGTTCAAGCAGTGAAAACGCTTTCCCCTTCACTACCGCGAATGGCGTGTCATCTGTAATCGAGGTATCCAAAAATAGACCCAGCACTTGCCCTGCGGCCTGAAGATTCTCTACCGCATCGGCGAGTGCGCGCTGCACCGCACTTTCCGCAGCCAGTTTGGCCTGCTTCTCATACTGGTCTACCCAGTGGATAAAAGCCTCGATCAGATTGTCGTTAATCTGACGAAAGCGATGATAGGCAAAACACAGCAAATACAAGCGTACCGTGGCCAGCTCCATGCGCTGCAGCTTGTAGACCGTATAGAACTTGACCAGCGAGGCGTAATATTTTCCGCTCTCATTGGAGAGTCCTGCCGTCGCAAGAAAGTGCTTGGCAAATTCGTGTAGTGGATGAAAAAACTTTCGTCGTTCAACTTCGCGTCGCAGTTCGTTGTAGCTGAAATCCTTCGGCTCGCGCTTGAGGACGCTGATGCGATACATGCCTTCGTCAGCTTGCAGCAGCATTCTCAACTGCTCGTCGATTGCGGATGTCATGGTCTTGTTTAGCAGTTGTGTTATGCGACTGCGCTCGCCTGCCACTGTCCGGCCGATCATCTCCTGCAGGAACCGGTAGCTCGGCGCAACAACCCCATGTTGGGTCAGGTGCTGCATCAATTTACGAAGAATATAGATCGGTTGAGTAGACAGCATGGCGATCCGCCGCGCCTTGCACTCCAGTTCAACTTTGGCGTCGCTGTCGCAGAGGCGGTAGTTGAATAACTGGAGGATCATCCGCTGGTGCTCCATGCGGGTAGGTCTGGACGGCGTTTTGATGGAGCCGAAGTCCCTGCCCGGAAAATACCGCATCATGATGTAACGCAGGTCTTGCGGCACAGCATTCTGCTTGTAGTCGAAAAATTGTCGCTTGGCTTTGAAGTATCCAAACTGCAGAATCAAATGCACGGCAACTGATAAGGTATGAACTGCTGTCACAGCTTCGCGTTCGGCAGCACTCAAGTCAAAATAGAGATGCCGGTCATCTTCGGTGAGACGCGGCAAACTATAGAGCTCATCGATTTCCTCTGCGGATAAGATCGATAGGCGGCGTGAATCAGTTGTCATGATCATTTTATGGTTGATTGAGGCGGACAAGAATTTGATTCGCCCTACCTCCGCCAGTCCGAAACCGTCCGGTTTCGGTCATGCATCTTCTTGGGTGTACGAAAATAGGCTAAATGCATTTCGGATGCAAGCTATAATTCGTACTCGACTTTCGGACGGAATCAGACCTATGTCACGCGTTTTTGCTTACTGTCGCGTTTCTACTACCGACCAGGTCACCCAAAATCAGAGCATGGAAATCAATGCGGCCGGATTCACCATCGAGGCGCGCCGACTTATCGAAGAAAGCATCAGTGGCTCAGTGGCCGCCAAAAAGCGGCCTGGTTTTATGAAGCTGATCGACCGGATGGAACCGGGCGATGTGCTGGTGGTGACGAAACTGGATCGGCTTGGGCGCAATGCGATGGATGTGCGGGCAACCGTCGAGCAGCTTGCGAGTTCAGGCGTGCGCGTACATTGCCTTGCGCTGGGCGGTGTTGATTTAACCAGTCCGGCAGGAAAGATGACGATGCAGGTTATCGCAGCCGTGGCCGAGTTTGAGCGGGATCTGTTGATTGAACGAACGCAATCGGGAATCATTCGGGCTAAAGCAGCTGGCAAGCAGTTTGGCAGACCGCCAGTGTTAAATGCGGAGGAACGTGTGGCAGCCCTCGAACGACTGGACGCCGGTGCCAGCATTGCCGAGATTGCGCGCGAATTCAAAACGACTCGGCAAACAATTATGCGGGTAAAGGAAGCAGCTTTGAAATTACCATTACAACAAAAAGAGACTCCTGTTTTGGGCGTATTCAGACGGGATTAGCCGCAGTTAGCCTAATTTTACCTGTTCGAGGAGTTGGGTAAAAATAACCAATTTTACATTTTTGGCGGGATGGGCAATATTAGCCAATACGGATACGGGCGGTTTCAGCGACCATATCTTTGGGATTTGTCATCTATTGGGTTTTCGCTTTGCACCTCGCATCCGGGATCTCAAAGCGCTTTAAAGGTCGTGCAGAATGGGAGCTTAGGCTCCCGTTGGTGATCCTGAGTGGCTATAGAATCTTAACTATGCCGTTGAGTTGGCGCATACGGGAGTGTTGCGATGCTGGTCGCAAAAAGATGGCGAAGATCTAGATTTCCCGTAACATATTAGGTTGAAAACCTACCGGCCAAGATAAAATTAGTAGCAGGTGCGCAGGTTAACTAAACGACCCCCGTGGAGCAGACTACCACAATTGTGGTAGTCTGCTTCCATATTATCTAGCTGTACAGGAGCGTACTTGTTAGGCAGCAAATGAGCGCTTTCGTTTTGCCACGAAACCGAGCAAAGCTAGTCCTGCAATAAGCAATGCGTACGTTTCAGGTTCTGGAATTGCTGAGATGATAGGACGTGTATCTCCAGGTTGGTTGTCTAAAAACAGCGCACCATCAAGAATAGTGTCTTTTGTATTTACAACTCCGAAACCAAGAGTATATGTGCCATTAGTCGGCAGAGTATAAGTGAACGATTGCCAGCCAGTGTGGCCATAGCTACCGACTTCAATACCTCCATTCTCAATGCTTGCCAGAACCGTGACTGCTCCATTGACGACAACGAAAGCGGAATCATTGAAACCCGTATAGTCACGTGACACAAAGTCCCAATATTGGGTTACGGTCTCACCTGCAAGGCCAGTGAATGTTTGCTGTATGCCTGCACCATTGGTCACATCAAACACTGCGGCCTCGAGGGCTCCTGCTTGTAAGCCAAAAAAAGTATCAAGACTTTGGGCATCGGTAGAGCCGCTATTTAACTGAGCCATTTGACTCTGGTGCGCGGCTATGATCCAGCCCCCAGCGCCGGTGGTCACCGCGGATTCGGAGGTGGCAGTCACGTCACCGCTTGAAGTCCAACCATCCAACCCAGATTCGTACGCTTGATTCGCAAGAGCAGCAGGCGAAGCATAAGCCGGGGCATGAAATACAACAACGGAACTTATAATAGTCAATGCGAGTGCCATTCGATTTTTCACTTTAACCTCCTGAGTAGTAAAATTGCTCTCCCCGTTGTTTTCAAGCATTATTAATGCCAACTAAAATACTAGCGACTTTACAGTAGCTTATGAGTCTCAGTCTTCAAGACAACAATAAACTGTAAAGAAACGCGACAGTTACACGCAATGGAGAGAGTAATTCAATGGGCAACGTTGATAACGTACGAAATTGTGCTTCCTCCAGTACGCTTGTCAATCAGCACGCAAATTTGACCACCCTTTGGAGTGACCCCCTGAAGCTGGATACAGCAAACAAGGAATTTGATACGCTTGTCAGGCTTTCTTGCAAAGGAGCTATTTTATGTCAGCAAGGGGTCCGTACCGCAGCCACCATAGTCCGCAATTCAAGTTGCAGTTGTGTACCGATATTCGGGCTCTGTTGCAAAAAATAAGGAACAGCTATATTTGAATTTTAACTAAATGTTTTTTAATAACTTTTAAATTCACTTTTTATCAAAAATCATTTTTTGCAACAGAGCCGGATTTTTCGCTTGTGGGGCAGCACAACCATCCCAAAACTGTCTGCTCTTGTCCCTCTTTCACGCAAAAGCATGGCTTTTGGCTGTCTTCAGCCCGTGCTTCTTGAGCCAGTTGTGAAGGTTCGCTTCCGTCGTGTGGTAACGATGGGCGATGAATTTCTGGGTTGATCCGTTCGCCAATAAACTTTCGATTTCCGGTCGAAAGGCATCCAGCTTGCTCTTGCCAGGCCCTTTAGGTCGACCGAGGGTGACCCCCTGTTCCTTCTTGAAGCGCAGTGCTTCCTTAGTCCGTTGCGAAATCAGGTCTCGTTCGATTTCTGCTGCCATCGAGAATGCCAGGGCAATGATCTTGCTCTGGATGCTATTGTCCAGCTGCCAACTTCCCTTCACCGAATAGACGCGGATGCTCTTGCGCGTCGCCAGCGCCAGTATCTCCATGCATTCCAGCATGCTGCGGCCGAGGCGCGAAAGTTCAGCCACAATAATGGCATCACCACCCTGCAGCTCCTCCAGCACCTGAGCAATTTGACGCTCCCGCCACGGTTTCCGCCCGGAAGCCACTTCCTCGACAAAGAGCACCTTGCCTAGATCGTGATGATTAGCAAAGTGCAGGATATCCGCCTTGTTCTTTTCAAGATCCTGGTCGAGTGTTGAAACACGCAGGTAAGCGATGGTTTTCCCTGTGGGTTGCGCTGTTTTTCTCGCTGCCATTTTGTCGCCATTCGATGAAAACCAGAAATATAGATTTATATTATATTTATTGCGATGCAAATTTCAACTGTTTTTGTCTAATATTGCTTATCGTATAAACGAACGTTTTTAGTATATTTTCGCCCTCAATATTTCCCATTTTGGAAGTTCGCCTCCATGGCAAGAATGAAAATCTTCAACACACTGGAAGAGGAGGCATTTGAATCCCCGCCGGTGTTCAATAGTGCAGAGCGCAAGCAGTTCTTCTCCTTGCCCTTAATGTTAAGGGATGCGATGGCGGGCTTGCGCACTCCCACCAATAAAGTCTGCTTCCTGGCGGCTGCGGGTTACTTCAAGGCGCGGCGCAAATTCTTTGCCCGGCAATTTCACCGGGCGGATATCGAATACATCACGCGCCAGATAGGTGAGAATCCGGCGAAGGTACACGCCGAGGCCTACAGTAAGTTCGCAAGTGTCCGCTATCAGCGCACCATTCTGCACTACTTTGGGTGTCGCCCGTTCGACGCTGGGGCAACGGCCTTCACTGCTGCCGAGATCGCGACCTTGGTACGTGTCCAATACCGGCCCAAGTTGGTCCTGCTGGAAATCATCCAGATCCTGACACGCCAGAAGATCGAGATCCCCAGCTACAATGTGCTGGCTGACCTAATCGTCACTGCCATCAATCGCCACCGGCGCACGCTCAGCGACATTGTCGCCGCCAACCTCAGCGAAAAGCAGCGCATCACGCTCGATGCCTTGCTGGAAAAAGAGCCCGATAACGGGACGAGCGAGGGTTGGCGCTACCGCCTCACGCTGCTGAAGCGACCTTACCAATCCACCCGGCCATTAAAAATCAGAGCAAATCTGGCCGACTTGGGCACCCTGCAATCGCTCCACCTCGACTTGAAGCCGGTCTTGCAGCGTCTGGACTTGAGCTATGAATGCATCCGCTACTACGCCTATTCCGTTATCAGGTCCCAGATTCCGCAGGTTTCGCGCCGCGCGGACGAAGACCGCTTCCTGCACCTGATTGCTTTCGTGGTGTATCAGACGTTCAAGCTGAACGACACTCTGATCGATACGTTATTGAGTGCAGTGCAGGCTGCCGTTAATGGCACGGAAAAAGCCGAAAAAGAAGCCTATTTCCAAGAGCGCGAGCAGCGCTCTCAGTCCCTCTCTGCGCTGGCCGATAAGCTGCGTCAAAGCGTCCGGGAAACAATATCCTCAATCAAGCATATCGTGGCCAATGTGCAATTGAGCGACAGCCAGAAGATCGCCTTGATTGATGTCGTAGTGAATACAGAAAATGCCACGGCCAGCATCGATTTGCAAGTCGACGAATTCAAGCAAAAGGCAACGAAACTTCAGCAGGGTCAGGATTATTTCGCCTTGCTGGAGGAGCACTCTCTCAAGCTGCAACATCGCGTTGCCGATATCGTGCGCCAAGTGCAGTTCGCGCCAAACTGTAGCCTGCCGACGCTGTGGACCGCGCTGCTACATTATCAGCAGAAGGACGGTAACGTCGACAAGAGCGCACCGGGCGATTTTCTGTCTCTTGAGCAACGCGCGGCACTGACCACCCCGGATGGCAAGTTCCGCATCTCGCTGTACAAGGCATTACTGTATGCCAGCATCTCCGATGCTATCAAGTCAGGCGCACTGAATCTAATTTACTCGGAAAAATATCGCGCACTCGACGAATACCTGATCCCGAAGGCGGATTGGGACGTTCACCGGGACGAATTCTTGCGCCGGGCTCAGCTTGAAGAATTCACCGACTGCAAGGCCACCTTGAGAGCGTTGGATCAAGCGCTCGATGCCAGTTACCAGGAAACCAACGAGAATTTCACATCGGGCAAAAATCCGTATCTGACCGTTCGCGCCAACGGATCTTTCCATGTCAGCACACCCAGAAAGGAAGAAGTTGAAAGCCTGTCACTGAGAACCTTCTTCCCAGACCGTAAGTACATTTCCATGCTGGAGATGCTGGCGACAGTGGATCACGCCACAAACTTCCTCGACGAATTCGAACATTGGCAGGTCAAGCGCCAGCGCGCCAAGCCGGCCAAGAAGCTTTTCCTGGCCGGGATTATCGGTTTTGGCTGTGATATCGGCCACCGCAAGCTGGCACAAATTTCCAGGCAGATCGACGAGGGCAACCTGGATAATGTGGTCAACTGGTATTTCTCGCTCCAAAACATACAGGATGCCAATGATCGCATTTTGCGGTTTATGGCTCGGATGAATCTGCCGAACATCTACCGACAAGATTTTGATGTACTGCACACATCCAGTGACGGGCAAAAATTCGAGGTGGCTGTGGATTCCCTGAATGCTAATTATTCGTTCAAGTACCTGGGCAAGGACAAGGGTGTTAGTGTCGTCACATTTGTTGATATGCGCGATTTCATGTGGGATTCCACGGTAATCAGCTCTGCTGAACGGGAAGCTGCTTACGTTATCGATGGATTGATGCACAACGATGTGATCCAAAGCGATATTCATTCGACCGACACACATGGGTTCTCGGAAGTCATCTTTGCAGCAACCCATCTTCTGCATTTTGGGTTCGCGCCGCGGATCAAGGGCATCGGCCGCCAGCGGCTTTACGCTTTCAAGAGTCGCCAGCATTACAAGGATCAAGGATACGTATTGCTGCCTGGTCATTATGTCCGCGAGGACCGAATAGAGGGTCAATGGGACGAGATGCTTCGCTTTATCGCGACCATCCGGCTTAAAATAACGACGGCTTCCCAGCTCTTCAAGCGACTGAACTCCTATTCCAGGCAGCATCCGCTGTACCGGGCCATGAAAGAGTTTGGGAAGGTCCCGAAGACTATCTTCATTTTGAGGTACTGTGACGATCTCCAGCTCAGGCAGTCCATCGAGAAGCAACTCAACAAGGGAGAGGGGTCGAACAAGTTCTCCACGGCCATTTCTTTCGGCCACAGCCATGAGAGTTCATCCAGGGCGAGAAGGAAGACCAGGAGATCGCCGAGGCCTGCCGGCGGCTGATTAAGAATGCTATCGTATGCTGGAATTACCTCTATCTTTCACAAATACTTGCCGAGGAGAAAAATGAGGAGCGACGAGCCATGCTGATCGAAGCCATTCGTAATGGCTCAGTCGCTACGTGGGCACATTTCAACCTGCATGGGGAATTCGATTTCTCGGACGAGCGGATGGTCGATTCGATGGGATTGACACCTCCCAAAAATCCGGACCTGGAACTGGGCTAAAATTGGGAGATTAAAAACCGGCTTAAAACCGCGCTGGCGGCGGATTTACGCGAAATCCTATGCAACTTTACTGTCGTTTTTTTAAACGCACCCCTACTTGCGCGATCCGCAAATGCAGCGGAATGTCCATCGTTCACAAAATCGCATCGAGGCTTACCATCAATTGCGCTCCGTGCTCGCGCAGGTCAGCGGACGGAAGGAGCTGATCGGGCGCACCGACCTGGACATCGCGATCAGCAACGAGTGCGGCCGTCTGGTCGCGAACGTGGTGACTGCCTATAATTCTATCCTGCTCTCGGGGCTACTGAACCGTTACGAGGCAGAGGGAAACCAGAAGGCGCTGGATATGTTGAAACGAATATCGCCAGTCGCCTGGCAGCACATCCATTTTCTGGGACATTACGCATTCCGCGACAATCAGAATCCGATCGACATGGAAGCTATATTGGCTGGCGTGAGGTTATAATACTATTATTACAAACAGTTAAAGATTTCGCTGGTTTGGGCTTAGAACCCCGTGAAGGTAAATGTTTGCAGTCATTAAAACGTTGCCAACTCTAAACGCAAGGCAGAAAAAGCCGATTTAATCACCAACAATCGGCATAAGAAGGTAGCGTGGCGTGGAAAGCCATGCGGCAAACGGTAACATTGGTAGTTCGATATCCACGACTTTCAGATGGCTTTGCTTAAAATACTTGACAACCCAATTTATGTTAATATGTATGTCCCTAGTCCAGGGACAATGGACGACCATAAATTGTTTATATGAAAAGTCAAGATATTTTGTTGCTGCTAAAATTAGTCAGCTTATCCCAAAAGGAGAAAACCAACCTTTCTCCAAAGGAGAAAGGGGTGCCAATATTTCTGAAAAGTAAATGGAAGGATTGGGAAGATCCAGAAGTACCATCTGATGGTATAGATTTTGCCATAGAAGAAGTTCCGGTGTATTTACGAGCTACAAAAACGTTTCAGGATACCCTTGCTGCGCAATACAGCGTTCGGAACTTGGGCGACGCGATAGGAATTAGTAAGTCAGAAGTAAGCCTCGCGTTGCAGCGCTGCTACGTGGCTGGACTCGCAAAACCCGATCGGTTGACTGGGACTCCACGAGTAAATCAGTGGGCATTACGCGAATTCATCATACATGGATTGCGTTATGTTTATCCCGCTAAATTGTCTGGAATTACGCGTGGAATCGCTACGGCCTGGGCCGCCCCTGTGTTGCAAGAGCGCGTGATGAGTGCGGGTGAAATTGTTCCTGTATGGCCCGATGCGCGGGGCAAGACCATGGGACAGGCAATCGCGCCGCTGTTTAAATCGGTTCCAACCGCAGTTAGAAAAGATGCCTATCTGTACTCACTCTTGGCTCTTACGGACGCGATTCGAATTGGACAGCCACGAGAACGCAATATCGCAATGGAAAGACTTGACCTTATGCTTCAGGAGGCTGGATGAATCAGGCAACAAAACATAGGGAAATGATCGAACAAGTCGCTCTTGCAATTGGTCCACTATTGGATGAAATGGCATTTGTCGGCGGATGTACGACGGGTTTACTTCTGACTGACTCTTTTTCAAAAGAGCATGTACGGCACACTGATGATGTGGATTTAATTATCCATGTCGTCGGACATGTTGGATGGGCCTCTTTGCAAAAACAATTGCGTGCACAAGGATTTCGGAATGAGATCAGTGGTGACGATCCTATTTGCGCCATGAAGTTAGGACAACTTCGAGTTGATTTTATGCCAGACGATGTACAGCTATTAGGATTTTCTAACAGATGGTATGCGGAAGCCTTGCAATGCGCCGAGAAATATCAATTGACAGAAGAAGTTACGATTAGATTAGTACAGCCTGCCCACTTCGTCGCAACAAAACTAGAGGCATATCTTGGTCGCGGCAATGGTGATCCGCTGGGCAGTAGGGATATTGAAGATATTCTGAGTTTGTTCGATGGAAGAGACACTCTCGTGGAGGAGCTTGCGCACGCCTCCCCAGCCCTACGCAACTATGTCGGCGAACAATTTCATAAATTGCTTGATGATCGAAACTTTGAATTTGCTGTTAAAAGCGCAGCATTTGGGGATCCCGATCGTGAGGCGTTAATTTTTGAACGCCTTACTGAGGCGGCCCGAGGAGCACCTCAATAATGCAAAAATTGGGTGTGCATTGGTTCAGCCAACAAGGCTCATCTCGTAAGCAAAATAGCGATGCTTGCTCCGTTTTTTCTAGCAGATCGCACATACTAGCGTTAATTGGGGATGCATCAGAACGCGGCTTGCGTGGGGCTGAATACATCGAGCAATGGATGCGCTATGTTGTCGATGAGGTTGCGAATGTAGATGCCCTAAGTTATCACCTTATCCTCAATAAGATGCAAGAGGGGCAGGGGGCTATGCGTGAGCATTTTCCGGCAGAAAGAGCATGCTACGCAGCGATCTTTATCGATCACCAGACTAAGGCCACATGGGCCTTTTTATGTGGGGACTGCCGGGTTGGTTTGCAGACTGAAAACGGCGGATTTAATTGGCTAACACCGGTTCACAGCCAAGTCAATTGGCGAGCGAATGAGTTCACCTCGGAGCATGCATTTCTAACGCCTCGTCATTCTGTGACACGCACTTTGAACTCAAGACGATTTGACCCTCCAGAAGTCATTGAGGTTGCGTACAACACTTCCGCATCCTGGATATTGGCTACTGATGGATATTGGATTGAACAACAGATTCAAAAAATCCCAATCGCTGACCTTGAAGACGATGCCAGCTTTCTCAAGTTAACTGGCGGTGCAAATGGCTGGGTGAACGACACTGACAGAAAAAATTGGTACCACATTACGTGAAATTCACTTTGTGAGCTCACTCAATAGCCACCAAATGTTAAGGTTCAGAAATGATCAGCATGTATGGCAAGTCGTCGTATGCCTGGCGCGTATTCCATTAAAGTCTTGCGGTTCATTTATTGCATTATTTTATGAATGATAAAGGACGTTATCAAACGAAATGCACGCAATAACTCTTTATTTGTTTCAATTCCTGTGTAGCAGGAGGGATTGAAATTATTTTCATTCATTACCCTTGCGATTTATTTGTTACCAGCTATAAATAATACAATACGTGGCTGCACAATTCTTTTTACCAAAAAGGTTGGGCTATCTCCTAATAAAAAACCTTAAGCGCTAAGTCAGAGCTATGAGTAGCTGGAGAAGTGATCTCAGCTAGAGACATGATTTTTTTAAGAAGATACAATTGTCCGCGGAACCTGACTAAGAGCTTTCTCTGTTGTCAGTGCAACAAATTAAGAATCGAGATCCAACCATCGTTTATATCTAACTCACGCAAACCATGAAAGCACTCACTTGGTTCACAGCCCTCACGTGCCTCATTTTCACTTCGCTATACGTTGGTAGTGCGCTTGCCACAGAGAATCTCACTGTGAAGGTGCTTCCTTTTATTGCTATTGAATCAGGGGCTGCGATCCCGATTTCCGTCAGCGTGGGCTCAACAGCATCAGAAGTCAAGGTTGGTTTCGTCAGCCTGTAGAGAACAAATAAACTGTCCGGGTCTGTAGCAAATGATCTGTCCGGTTTTATGCTATCCCGAAGGGGGGATAGACATGAGACGGACGGAATGGTTACAGGAGACTCGGAAGATGAGATTTGAAG
>JACCWK010000121.1 GCA_013697655.1 Nitrosospira sp. | reverse complement strand
AGCGATATATGCCAATACCATGGCAAATAAAAGCATCAAGGGTGCGTCAGGAGTTTTCTGCGCAATGAATATGCCGATGGGTGAGGCTAAGGCGCCGGTCAGCGCTATAAGACTTGCTGCCCGGTATCTCACCCGTCCCAGTTTTAGCGCAAGCAACGCTCCAATGGCGGCTGACACGCTGACAGCAAACAAGGCAATGGGCGCAGCCTCCGCAACCACAAGATGCAAGCCAAAAATAAGCAGAGGAACTGCAATGATTGCGCCACCTGCTCCAGTAAGCGCGAGGATGACGCCTACGAGAGAACCCAGAAGCACGCTAATTATCTGGATTGTTTGCATGAAATCAGCTTGGTTCGCCAGACCGGGCAAGCCACTCATGGCCTTTTAACAGGCCATTCCAATAAAGCCATGGCAGAAACTTGGCTTTGAGAACCCACGCCAAAAAACGTGGAACTGTTGGATCGAGAGGAAAAGTTGGTAATAATTTACCTCCGAACCCGAATTCGGCAAGAATAACCTTACGTTTTTCCACAGTAAGCGGACAGGCGCCATATCCATCATATTGGGTTGCAAGTTCCCTTCCTTCTTTCGCAGCCAGAAGATTCTCCGCTACCACGACTATTTGCTTCCTTACAGCGGCGACAGTTTTGGCGTTGGGGGAGGAACATACGTCCCCCAGGGAGAAGATGTTGGAATAGCGAAGATGTTGAAGCGTTCTTTGATCAACCTCACACCATCCGGCGGTATCCGCCAAGGGACTGCGACAGATAAAGTCTGGCGCTACTTGAGGTGGTGCGACGTGTAGCATATCAAAAGATTTTTTTATACGTTTTACCTTTCCCTCGCCATCCTTGATATCAAAATAGGCCACCCTGTTCGGGCCGTCCACCTTTACAAGGTTGGAGTTAAATGTTAGGTCTGCGTTATACCGCCGAACGTATTCCATTAGCGACGGCACGAAGGCGGCCACGCCGAAAAGGACTGGCGCGGCACTGTTGAACTCAACATCAATGTTATTCAGGGTTCCGTTTCGTAGCCATTGGTCGCATGAAAGATACATCGCTTTCTGTGGCGCACCCGCGCATTTGATTGGCATGGGAGGCTGGGTGAAAAGCGCCTTGCCACCTTTGAGATTGCGTACCAGTGACCAGGTATAGGAAGCCAGGTCGAAACGGTAGTTCGATGTAACGCCATTTTCCCCCAGAGTTTCTTCCAGTCCCTCGATTTGCTCCCACGCCAGGCGAAGTCCCGGACACACTATCAGCTGCTTATAGCCGATAGCGCGGCCATCGGCTAGCTGGACAAGATTGGATGCCGGATCGAAACCGGTCGCCGCAGCTTGAATCCACTGAGCATTCTTTGGGATGACTTCAGACATGGCTCGAACAGTTTTTGCCACGTCGAACGCTCCTCCTCCGACAAGCGTCCAGGCCGGCTGGTAATAATGCCTGTCACTGGGTTCGACAATCGCGATCCTCAGCGAAGATCGTCTGCGAAGAAGGCTTGCGGCAACACCGATACCCGCTGCACCCCCGCCAACCACGACAACATCGAAGGCGTCGCCCCAGTTGCAAGCTGAAGTGACTGGCTGCATTATTGCTTGCTGTTTACTCTCGCTCATTATTTCGTCCTCCTCAATCTATTTCTATCGGGTTGCTTCTCACCGTCAATAAGGTTCTGGGGCTTACCGGTGAAGTGCCACACGTTCCCTCCCGCAGGTAAAGTGGGTCATTTGTTACTGTTCTTGTCGCAATAGAGGCTGTACAAGGTCTGCATGATTTCAACCACTTCAACATTGGACAGACTATAGATAATGAATTTTCCCTTCCGCTCGGTCGTGACAAGTCCTTCCTCGCGCAGCACCGTCAGCTGCTGTGAAAGCGTGGGTTGCCGAATATCCAACAACGCTTCCAATTCCCCGACATTTCGGGCGCCTTGAATGAGCTGACATAAAAGGAGCAGCCTGTCTTCATTCGCCAACACTTTCAGCATCATGCACGCCCGGGATGCGGATGCCCGCATTGCCGGGATACTGGGGAAATCTGTTTCCAATTTCACGATTGACCTCTTTTGCGAAAATTGATAGACCGGGTTCTTTCCAGAATTTCAAAAATCCCCATCCCCAGCAGCATGGCTGCCACAAATACCGTGCCTTTAACACTGCCGCTTCCAAGCAAAACCAACGCCGGACCGGGACATATCCCTGCCATGCCCCAACCAATACCAAATGCAAGACTCCCCAGAACCAGCCGCTTGTCAATCACTCGCGAAGTGGAGAGATTCATCGGGAGTCCCAGGTAACTGCGATTGCACTTGCGGGCTACAGCAAATGCCAGCGAACCAACAACGATTGCACCCGTCATCACCAGTGCAAGAGAAGGATCCCATGCTCCCGCGATATCAAGAAATGCAAGTACCTTGGCAGGGTTCGCCATTCCCGCGAGAATCAGCCCCAACCCGAAGATCAAACCCGATACCAATGCGATGATGTTGACCATTTTGATTTCTCCAACCCTATATCCAAAAATTAAAAACGTGCCGAATGACATAAACCGTGGCAAGGCCTGTCCCCATAAAAGCCAGGGTCGCAATAATGGAGCGCAGTGATCCGCGCGATAGCCCGCAAACGCCGTGACCGCTGGTGCAACCGGAGCCGTATCGCGTACCGATCCCCACCACTAATCCGGCGATTGCCATCACGGCATAGCTGCCATCGATACGGACAGCCGGCAAGCTAGCAAACAATTGCCAAACCAGCGGGGCGGCGACAAGGCCTGCAATAAAAGCAACTCGCCAGTTCATGTCGCCTTTCTGCATCCCGAACAACCCCCCCACGATGCCGGAAATCCCGGCAATCCGTGCGTTGAAAAGCACCAATAATGCAACCGCCATACCGATGAGGGCGCCCCCATCAGTGCCGACCATGGCGTGAACTGACTCCAGTTGATCAACATTTACCCCTCCTCGCGCCCCGTAACATTAAGAATTAGTCTTTCATGGGCACCAGTCATTATATTGACAAATGATATATTATTTGATAAATTGTTGTCAAGACACAAGATTGGCCATTGTAGAGAACAAATAAACTGTCCGGGTCTGTAGCAAATGATCTGTCCGGTTTTATGCTATCCCGAAGGGGGGACAGACATGAGACGGACGGAATGGTTACAGGAGACTCGGAAGATGAGATTTGAA
>JACCWK010000093.1 GCA_013697655.1 Nitrosospira sp. | reverse complement strand
TCTGTGCCAAATCGCTCCTGCCAATCCAGCAGGTTCAGCTCTGCGGTCTTCATGACTCAACTCCTTATATCGTTGATCTCAATGAATTTGAGCAGATGAGGCTGAAAATGGTTCATAGGCATATTTTAAAATGATCTGCTTAGCCTGTCCGTTGACCAACTTAATTTCCTACCACAACAATTCGTTTTTGCAACTTCGGGGGTGTCTCATAGTCTCAGCAGTGCAATCCCGAACGAAAACTGAATGAATGAATCAATGAGACCTCTTGATTTAACAAAATTATTAGTATGTGTGGGATTTGCTACCGCTACCGGGTTCGCCCTTGGCGCCGATCCTGTTAACGTGCCCGATACCATGGCAGAACGAGTAAAGGCCTGTGTGATCTGTCACGGTAAAGAGGCCCGGGTGGGAAGATATGGATATTATCCGCGCATAGCAGGGAAGCCAGAAGGCTATCTTTTCAATCAGCTGCGCAATTTTCGTGATGGACGGCGTTATTACCGCCCCATGGCACTGCTGCTGGCGGACGTGTCGGATCCATATCTGTTGGAAATGGCGGCTTATTTTTCTGCTCTTAAACAATCTTATCCACCTCCCGAGCGGACGGCTGCCACCCCTGAAGAATTGAGGCTGGCCCGCAAACTTATCAACCAGGGGGATGCTGCCCGCAAAATTCCCGCTTGCGTTGAGTGCCACGGCAAGCAGTTGATGGGTACTGCGCCGTTTATTCCGGGCTTACTGGGTCTTCCTCGCGCCTACCTGATCGCTCAGTTCGGCGCCTGGAGAAATGGCGGAGTGATCCGGGGGCACATGCCGGATTGCATGTCGGAAATTGCAAAACAGCTCACTCCCGAGGAAGCTACCGCTCTCGCAGCATGGCTGGCAGCCCAGCCGATACCAGAGAATGATGAGTTGGATGCTGTCTTGCCCATTGAGATGGCAAGGCGGTGCGCAAGCATTGTTCAGCAAGGCGGCACGCCATGAAAGGATTTGTCATTGCCGCCGCAATCGCTTCCTTGACGGGGCTCGGCTTGTCATTTGAACTGATAGCCGCTCCATCACAGGCTGAAAAATCGACAGCTGGAAAGTCTATCCTTTCCGGGCAAGGCCATGCCCGCGGCGCCTATCTCGCGCAAGCGGGCAATTGTAGCGGCTGCCACACGGCACAGGGCGGGCTGCCCTACGCAGGAGGGCGCAATTTGTCTACACCCTTTGGAACATTTATTACCCCTAACATTACACCGGACAGGGCAACTGGAATCGGGCAGTGGAGCGAGCAGGATTTCTGGAAAGCATTGCACGAGGGTAAATCCCGCGATGGCCGGCCCTTATATCCGGCATTTCCCTATACCGAGTATACGAAAATAACCCGGCAGGACTCGGATGCCATTTTTGCCCATCTTCGGACTCTTGCACCCGTCGCGCAGAACAACCCGCCGAGCACGATTAATTTTCCTTATAGTTTTCAGCCTCTATTAAGCCTCTGGCGGGCCTTCTACTTCAAGCCCGGTGTTTATCAGTTAGAAACCGCGAAAAGTAAGGAGTGGAACCGAGGCGCGTACCTGGTGCAGGGACTCGGACATTGCAATGCCTGCCACGCTGAACGCAATCCGCTGGGCGCCACTGGTGGCGACAAATTGGGGGGAGGGCAAATCATGGGCTCGAACTGGTACGCACCATCTTTAACTTCAAGCATGGAAGCGGGCTCGGCTGGTTGGCCACTTGAGGAAATTATTCAGTTGCTCACCACGGGGATATCCTCGTGGTCGGCCGCGTCTGGCCCCATGGCGGAAGTCGTCAGGCAAAGCCTTCAGCATCTGAGCAAGGAAGACGCGCGTGCAATGGCGGTGTATCTGAAATCTTTGCCCGAAAGCAGCCCAAGGCTGCGCGCGGCAGCTCCTGCACTTAGTGAGCAAGTGCAACACTGGTTCCAGCGAGGCGCCAAGATTTATGAAAAACATTGCCAGGATTGTCACGGAATTTCAGGGCAGGGTGCGCCAGGGATTTATCCGCCGCTGGCAGGCAATCGGGGAGTGACGATGACGCCTCCTGTTAACGCGGTGCGTAGCGTTCTTAATGGAGGTTACCCGCCATCCACCGCAGGTAATCCACGACCTTATGGCATGCCGCCGTTCGCGCAAGTGTTGCGTGGCGACGAGGTTGCGATGGTCTTGTCATATATCCGTAATGCATGGGGTAATCGTGCCAGTTTGGTCACCACGGCTCAGGTCGAATCGAGCCGTGAAGGCATACACTATAGATAAGGCCCAATAAAGTATGAACTTTTGTTGAGTTCCATGATCGGATGGTGATGGAAAGAGAAAACGCAAGAAAGCAAACACTGGAGCAACTTCACGAGCGGCGCAAGCAAGTCGTGCGG
>JACCWK010000091.1 GCA_013697655.1 Nitrosospira sp. | reverse complement strand
AGAATCGAAGCGAAAAAGTGACTGGGCGGGGACAGATTTTGACGATTTTGAAGGCCAATAGTTGTTCTATTGGCCGAAAAAGCGGCGAAATATGGACCGGCCAGACGCTTTTGCAGCCGATTTCCTTTAAGTCCGACAGGCTGCTAGGCAGCAATTAAGTTTGGCAATTCAATCAAATTCGAGGCGATTTACGATCTTTGCCAGCTGATCAATTCGGCAACACCATACAATTGAACAAGGCTTTTCAGATTATGCGGCATATTGGCGAAATACATTCGCCAATTGCGGCGGCTGGCCTCGCGCTGCCATTCCAGCAACATGCAGATGGCCGACGAATCCACTTCACTCACTTCTTTTAGATCTATTACCAGGTTATCACGATCTAACAAAGCAATGCCCTGCGCCGCCAGTGCAACAACGTTATTGATGGTTACTGATCCCTTGACGCTCAGTTGGCTGCCCTCGGACCGAATCACTTCAGTGGCCATCGGATTACGGCGCCGTGTCAGCCTTTTTATCGCTGGCAATCAACGCACGATTCTTTTCCGTGAGTGTTTTGATGAGTTTCTCCACTCCACCCTCGTGAACCTGGCTATTGAAAGTACTGCGGTAATTGGTTACCAGACTGACACCCGCTACCGTCACATCATAAACTTTCCAGCCATCGGCGGTTTTTTCCATGCTGTAGTCGATAGGCACGGACTGCTGACCATGACCTTGTATTACCTGAGTTTTTACCGTGGTATCGCTATCATCCGCCTTGCCTTTTAGCGGCTCAACCTTAATAGTATGGTCACGATAGGTAGTGAGCGCGTTGGAATAGGTGCGCACCAGCAGGGTCCGGAATTCTTTGACTAATTGCTGTTGTTGTTCAGGCGCGGCTTTAGACCAGTTCTTGCCCATTGCGAGCCGAGTCATGCGCGTAAAATCGAAATGGGGCAGTATCTTGGCATCCACCAAGTCGAGAATCTTGGCTGTATTACCCGCCCTGATATCCTTGTCTTGCCTGACGATGGCAAGCACCTCCTGTGCTGTGTTGTCTACTAACGCATCAGGACTGACTTCCATCGCCCATGTGGGAAGCGCAGGCAACCACGCCGCCAGCAGTACGAATATACCAAAATATTTTTTCATGAGCTCCTCATTATAATTATCTTAAATGCACAGCAAAAATTGGCATGGTGCCAGTAAGTTTCGGCTATTTCTTCTCATCATTTCCCTCTGAGGCTTTGTTGAATAAAAACCGCCCGATCATATCTTCCAGAACCAACGCCGAGTTTGTTTTCATGATTTTGTCGCCACTCTTTAGAAAGGCTTCGTCGCCGCCCGCCGCGAGACCAATGTATTGCTCGCCTAACAGTCCTGATGTGAGAATACTGGCGAAAGTATCCTGGGGAAATTTATAGCGACTGTCTATGTTCATGGTCACTGCGGCATCGAAAGTCTCCGTGTTAAGCTGGATATCCGTTACACGTCCTACTACCACGCCAGCGCTTTTTATGGGCGCACGAACTTTCAAGCCGCCGATATTCTCAAAACTTCCCACTAACGTATAACTATCTGCTGCACTGTAAGTGCCAAGATTTCCTATTTTCAACGCCAATAGTAGTAATGCGCCGATACCGGCCATGACAAAAAACCCTACCCACAAATCCATTGTTGTTCGCTGCATCAGCTCATTCCCCTGAACATGACCGAGGTCAAAACAAAATCCAGTCCCAGAATCACCAGCGAAGAGGTCACCACAGTGCGAGTTGTCGCCCCGGACACTCCCTCAGCCGTGGGGGAAGCATCGTAACCTTCGAACACCGCAATTGCTGTCACTGCCACGCCAAAAACACAGGTCTTGATAATACCGTTGACAATATCGTAACGAAAATCTATCGCGTTTTGCATTTGCGACCAGAATGAGCCCTCGTCGACCCCTATAAGCACCACCGCTATCAAATAGCCCCCAAACACGCCAACTACGGAAAACAATGCAGCCAGAAACGGCATCGAGATCACGCCAGCCCAGAACCGGGGAGCAACTACCCGCGCAATTGGATCCACCGCCATCATTTCCATTGCCGCCAATTGATCGGTGGCTTTCATCAAGCCAATTTCGGCGGTGATGGCGGAACCAGCACGGCTCGCAAACAATAATGCCGCAACAACAGGCCCTAATTCGCGGACCAGTGACAGCGCAACCATCGTACCTACGGCAGATTCGGCGCCGAATCTCTGCAACGTCTCGTAACCTTGTAAACCCAGTACCATTCCGACAAATAGTCCGGACACAATGATAATGATCAGCGACAGCACACCAGTGAAATAAAGCTCGCGGATAATCAGGTCGAAGCGGCGAAAGCTGGTACCGGATTTCAGCAATGTCAGCAGGAAAAAGCGGCTCGCATAGCCCAGCCGCCAAATACTATCCACCACGCGATGACCGATGCCCTGGATACCTAAAACAATTCGCCTAGGCAAAACCGGCCCCCAGCTTCAGATCGCTCGCGTAAGGCTCGGCAGGGTAGTGAAATGGGACGGGACCGTCTTCTTCGCCATGCACGAACTGATGTACGAATGGCGCAACCGAGCCACGTACTTCGGCTGGCGTGCCATGTGCTGCGATCACGCCCTCCGAGACGAAATAGATGTAATCGACGATTTTTAAAGACTCCTGCACATCGTGGGTTACGACGATGGAAGTCATCCCTAACGCGTCAGTCAGACGACGGATCAAATTTCCTATTACAGTCAGCGAAATGGGGTCGAGGCCGGTAAAAGGTTCATCATACATGATGAGTATAGGGTCGAGCGCGATAGAGCGAGCCAATGCTACGCGTCGCGCCATCCCCCCGGAAAGCTGCGCGGGCATGAGATCGTGTGCGCCACGCAGACCAACAGTTTGCAGCTTCATCAGCACCAGATCACGAATCATTGGTTCTGACAAATCGGTATGCTCCCGCATCTGGAAAGCAACGTTGTCGAATACCGACAGATCGGTAAACAACGCGCCGAATTGAAATAGCATGCTCATTTTTCGACGCATTTTGAAAAGCTCATCTCTTTTGAGCTCATGCACTATCTTTCCGGCGATTTTGACGTACCCTGAGGAGGGGCGTATCGCACCTCCAATCAGGCGCAACAGTGTAGTCTTGCCGCTGCCACTGCCCCCCATGATGGCTATGACCTTTCCACGCAACATGGTCATGTCAATCCCCTTCAGGATGGAACGCTGCCCATAGGAAAAATTCAGGCCCTTGATTTCGACCAACGTTTCGGATGTCATTCGGCTTGCAGAGCGGATCTTGATTTGATGAGACTTCGATTTTAATCTAAATGAGCTTTTAGCACAGCCCATAATTGACGGGCGAAACCATGGAGCGCGCGAATGCTGGGGCGTAAACTTGCTTCGCCTATAAGGGCGGCTCAACCTATTATTACATTTTAAAGCTATACGCTACACGAAATCTACCAGCCTCCAGTCAATTTGATTTGCATCGAGATATTTAAGCAGCGGGATAGAATAATAGCAGCCGATAACCGGCCGCGTTCAAGTTGCCGCTATCGAGATAAAGCCTGACGTTGAATTCATAATCGGGTGCAACGACTTCCGACGAATTCAAATCTTTTTCAAGATATGTGTCAGGAGCGAAGATGCGGCTTGCCAGCGGACGATCCTGGAGGTCGATGAGCGTAAGTTCAAACAATGGAAATGTCTGGGGATAGGGCGCGTAATTACGTACAGTAGCAGTAAGCGTAATTGCGCCAGAATGCTGTGTATCGGCTTGCATCTCGGATGACTCGATACTCAGCAATTCCGAATTTCGAGGTGGCGCAATAGTGCAACCCAATAGTTTGCAGCCTTGCTCCAGATACGGTTTGATGCCAGGAGCCATAACAGAAAGCTCGGCTCGATAAAAGTAAGTAGCTTGCGCCACAAGGATGGCAAGCAAAATCAGGCTGCCGAGAGCCCATGCATAAGAAGTCTTGTGCGGCTGCGCCTCATCGAAAGCGTAGTTTTCGGGTGCGGAGTCCTCAAGCCCGATGGCCGCGTCCGGCGCGTCGGTAGTTTCCCATTTTTGTCGGGACGGTTCTTCCGCCTTCGGTGGAATGGGATCCGGGACCTTTAGAGTTGCCGGTTTATCCACTACATCCGGCTGCGTGATTACATCCGGCTGTATTTTTTTTTGGCTAGGCGCGTGAGCCGGGACCTCTTCATCTGATACGACAGCCGGAGAGGACTGCTTTTGGGACTGCTTTTTTGCAACGGCGGTTTCAGAAGTATCGGGAGATGTGTCCGAAATTGCCGCGGTGCTTAAGGTAACCGCTTCCGGCTCCTGGATCGTAGCCAGCGAGGCAAAGCCATTAAATATCCGCGCGCAATGACCGCAACGTACATCGCCACCATGCACCTGCAAATTCAGGGGGGTAACGCGGAAAGCGGTAGCACAGTGGGGGCAGCGGGTTATAAGCGCCATTGGTCGCGACTTTGCAAAAATTTCATATTCACTTTTTCGTCCCCGTCAGCAACACCCATCCTTCTTGCATCTTTGCGGTATGCATTTTGAACCATTGCCGATAGACCTGCTTTACATCTTCCGCCTGTTCTTCAAGGATGCCAGAAAGCGCAATGCGCCCCCCTTCGCGGGTAGCGCGCATCAATATCGGAGCCAGCATGATCAAAGGATTCGCAAGTATATTAGCGACCACTATATCCGCCCATGCCTCCCGTGTCGGATCTGTCTGAGTCGAAAAATAAGTCATAGGAAACCCTGCTTTTATTTCTTCACATTGGTTACGTATGGCATTTTCGCGACTAGCCGCAACCGCCTGCGGATCTATATCGACACCCACAACATGACGCGCGCCCAGCTTCGATGCCGCGATGGCAAGTATGCCCGATCCGCAACCATAATCCAGGACATCTTCGCCCCCTTGCAGGTTTTCGTCAAGCCAGGCAAGGCAAAGTTGAGTAGAGGGGTGACTACCAGTACCAAAAGCCAACCCGGGGTCGAGTATCAGGCTAATGGCAGCGGGATCCGGCACCTCATGCCAACTGGGAACGATCCATAACCGTGACGATATTCGAATCGGACTAAACTGCGATTGAGTAATCCGTACCCAATCCTGCTCTTCCACATGTGTCACACGGTAGATGGGCAGAGTGGGAAGCTGAGCTGCTTGCGCCGCAGCTTGAACTATAAAGGCTATGTTTGCATCTGCATTGAAGAGAGCGGTGAGTTCCGAGGCTGACCAAATTTCTCCGGAAATCTCACCGGGCTCGTCAAATAAAAACTGCTCTCGTTCAGTACCGGCAGCCGCATCGTGTATATCGGTCGATAGCGCGCCCAGTTCAAGCATTACATCACTCAAGATCGCGGCGTGCGCGTCATCGGTTTCTATCGCAAGAGAAATCCAAGACATATTATTACCGGTCAATAGAAGTGATGCGATCTCGGGGTTAGGCGGATGGTACAGACATGCACCATGGAGCTCACTGCCTTTTTAGCCTGACTTGTTATAATTCGCGAGCTTATGCTCAAGGTAATGGATGGTTGTGCTGCCGTTCAGAAAAGCCGCATCGGACAACAGGTCAAGGTGTAGAGGTATATTGGTTCTGATACCTTCGACCACCATTTCGGATAGCGCAATGCGCATTCTGGCAATAGCCTGATCACGCGTGTCACCGTAAGCGATAACCTTGCCAATCATGGAATCATAATAGGGCGGCACTATGTAGTTATGGTAAATGTGTGAGTCGACACGAATGCCGGGGCCGCCTGGAGCGTGATACTGGGTGATACGACCTGCGGATGGGGTGAGCCTGTAAGGATCCTCTGCGTTAATACGGCATTCGATAGCATGCCCTTTAAAGGAAACGTCCCGCTGACGAATGCTCAGTTTTTCGCCAGCGGCAACGCGGATCTGCGCTTGCACCAGATCAATTCCCGTAATCGCTTCAGTAACAGGATGCTCCACCTGAAGACGCGTGTTCATTTCGATGAAATAGAATTCGTTCTTCTCAAACAGAAATTCAAATGTCCCGACTCCCCGATAACCGATGCGGCGACATGCATCGGCGCAGCGGCTACCCATCCTATCCCGCAACCTCGGAGGAATACCGAGGGCAGGGGCCTCCTCAAGAATTTTCTGGTGGCGACGCTGCATAGAACAGTCTCGCTCCCCCAGGTGGATGGCATTGCGATGTTCGTCAACCAGAATCTGAAACTCGATATGGCGCGGATTTTCCAGAAATTTTTCCGCGTAAACCGTGGGGTTGCCAAACGCTGCTTGAGCTTCGTTCCGAGTTATTATGACCGCATTCGACAATGCGGCTTCGGTGTGCACTACGCGCATTCCGCGCCCGCCGCCACCAGCTGACGCCTTGATGATGACCGGATAACCGATGGCCCGAATAACCGCCCTGATCTCTTCAGGAGATTCCGGTAAACCGCCGTTGGAACCGGGAACACAGGGCACGCCCGCCTTTTTCATGGCATTCTTCGCACTGACCTTGTCGCCCATCAGCCGTATTGTTTCAGGACGTGGGCCAATAAAAACAAAACCGCTTTTTTCCACGCGCTCGGCAAAATCAGCATTTTCCGAGAGGAACCCGTAACCCGGATGAATAGCCTCCGCATCGGTCACTTCCGCCGCGCTGATGATGGCCGGAATGTTGAGATAGCTTTGAGCCGATGGCGGGGGCCCGATACACACGGACTCATCGGCAAGTTTCACATATTTCGCGTTGGCGTCCGCTTCGGAGTGGACCGCCACAGTTTTGATCCCCATTTCACGGCAGGCACGCTGAATACGCAGGGCAATCTCCCCACGATTTGCTATTAGGATTTTTTCAAACATGTTTCCCGAATTGTCGCCATTGAGCTGTGGAGAGGTTGACCATCTTTTCTCTTGTGCCTATAACAAAGAGCGCTGAGAATCATTCGATCACGAATAAGGGTTCACCGTATTCCACGGGCTGACCGTTCTCCACCAGAACTGCCTTGATAACGCCGCTCTTGTCCGATTCAATTTCGTTGAGCAGCTTCATCGCTTCGATGATGCACAGCGTATCCCCGACTTTCACGGTCTGCCCTACCTCCACAAAGGGATTGGCGCCCGGTGTGGACGTACGATAGAAGGTACCAACCATTGGCGACTTCACCACATGGCCTTCAGGCAACAGGTCGGCAGCCGCTATCGCTGGAGTAAGAGGTGCCGAAACCTCGGACGGTGGAGTGGGTGGCTGCGAGGCCGGGGGTCCGCCTACATAAGCCTGGGTAGAGGACGAGGACTTGCTGATACGCACTTTTTCCTCACCTTCAGTAATCTCCAGCTCTGCGATGCCCGATTCCTCGACCAGTTCAATCAGTTTTTTTAGCTTTCTCAGATCCATACTAGCCTCCCTTAGCGACGGCTGTTTGTAAGCGTGTTTAACTATTTAGACGGGGATATGGCTGTTGCGCCGTTCCGTCGGTTGATTTCGCTTTCCATTAATATATTTCTAATTCACGATAGCCCATACTCGCAGGAATTTTCTTCTGCGCGCTTCTATAGTTAAACATCAAGAAGAGCATTGAGATTATTTTGTTTCAGGGAACCTGAACTAACAAGCCGTCAGAGCATATTTCAACGCTAGCTCATAACCTTTGGCGCCGAAACCACTAATGACTCCAAGGGCCAAGTCGGAGAAATATGATTTCCTGCGAAACGATTCACGGGCAAAAATATTGGAAAGATGAACCTCGATGAACGGTATTGCCGTAGCGGCCAGCGCATCACGCAGGGCGATGCTTGTATGGGTATAAGCTGCTGGATTAATAATAATGAGATCAACCCCATCATTCATCGCCCGATGAACACGGTCTATCAGTGCCCCTTCGGCGTTACTTTGAAAGGAGTTTAATTTTACCCCCACCTCCGTAGCTAAAACCAGTAAACTTCTGTTAATTTCGGCCAATGTCACAGAACCATAAACTTCTGGCTCGCGCGTGCCTAACATATTCAGGTTAGGTCCATGAAGGACCAAAATATTTTCTGCGGGGGATCTTCCAGC
Organism: Nitrosospira sp.; assembly: GCA_013697655.1. Lineage (GTDB taxonomy): Bacteria > Pseudomonadota > Gammaproteobacteria > Burkholderiales > Nitrosomonadaceae > Nitrosospira. The sequence continues at coordinate 1,847 of JACCWK010000091.1, read as the reverse complement.
TTTCATCTTTTAAGTTTGCCGCAAGCCGGGATAAAAGTCCAGATGTTAGGAGACAATCGAAGAAAATAGGTGAATATCTCTATACTTGAGGTTGGACCCTCCAAAAAACGCACGAAAGACTGAATTTCCCTTATTTTAAGATGGGATTAATGGCTCGCTACATTTGCGTTTAGTTCCTTTATTCCTCGTAAATCAAAAAAATGATTATCAATTTATGAGGAAAGAGGGAGGGAATTATGCCAGAACTGCATGCCTTTCGGCAAAACCCCATCGCCAACCTATCCATTTCTCCAAGAGAATGAATCGAACATCGTATCCGCTAAACATAAATGCCTGTTGCCCAATTTGCCCGCGGTTTCCTAAACCTCTATAATCTTTACGTTTGGTTTCCTTCGAAGCTGTTGTAGCTCAGTTGGTAGAGCAACTGATTCGTAATCAGTAGGTCGGGGGTTCGATTCCTCTCAACAGCACCAAATAAACATGGAGTTACAAGGATTATCCTGTAGCTCCTTTTTTGTGTTTCCAAAATGTAACCGTTTTGTAACTGCCCCCTCACTATTTCTTAAAGAGGAAATAATGAAAGAGTTAATCAAACGTCCTTCTGAAAGACCTTTGGTTCATGCCAGAAATTATGAGCCGGGTGTGGCACTTGCTTATGATGTCATGAAAGGCGATACATATGCTTTGAGGACTGATTCGGAATCGATGCAAGTTACGATTGAAGAGGTTTCAAATGACCAGGTTAAGGTGAGAATTGATAGTTTTGAAACTTCAGTAAACGCTGAACATAATGGTTACCGTCAGGGAGATAGCTTTTCTGTAAGCAGGGATTATCTGTGGCTTCAAGAAGACTCTATCGGCAAGACAGATGGATAGCAGGTGCGTGTTATCGTGGAAAACGTAAATAACATCTGGTTGCCTCCACAAGAAAAATCAGTTGGCTATAAATGGGGATAAAAAGCGATCTCGATGAGTACCGCGCTCTATGGAATCGGGGAGGGTGGGGGACACGCGGCCTCGACGTAGTACAGATAGCACAGATTGTAATTGCAGTTGGTTCTTTGGCTACATTGTCGAATACTATCTTCCAGTTTCGCGGCTTTATGCAAGACGGCATTCAGTTGTATGAGGAGTTTATTAGACACCCGTTAATAATCCTTCTATCTTCGATTTTCAATATTCGGTTAAATTCCCTGCACTTTGATTTCCTAGTCTGGTTGGCACTTGTATCTGGAGCCCTATATCGGAGTCACCTAATAGCTGGTGAGAACGGCAAAGCTCTGGGAATAGTTCTTACTTTTATAATAGGCATGGCATTAGCAATTAATCTAATCTCTGTGAATGCCAAACCGTTGTCTCCGTCGGGACTAATAATCGTTGTAGGAGGCTATATTTTTTGCACTTGGTATATGTCGACGACTGTCAAGAACAAGTCAGTATTTTACTTTTCTGTGCTGTCTCCAATATTAATTGTTGCTGTTTTCGGGGCCATAAGCAATGGAATAAGCCGTCCTCTTTGATTATCCGCAGGCTCATCCCAAGACTACCCTAGTCGTTCCTGAAAAACCCTCTCCATCTGCATAAATATTGAGTTCCGGGGTATTCAAAGGGCGTGGAATTTGCCAGAATCAGGGCTGTTATCCCCTGATTTCTGGTAAATTCTGATGAAGCCAAAGAAGCAAGAACGCAGTGGTTGTGAAGATCTTTTCCGGATGCGACTGGAGCAGATACTGGATCAGCGCCACGCGCTGTACCGGGTGTCCGGGAAGATTGACTGGGCGGCGGTGGAAGAACGGTTCGGTGCTCTGTATTCAGAGGAGGGCCGCCCCGGCCTTCCGATCCGGTTG
>JACCWK010000049.1 GCA_013697655.1 Nitrosospira sp. | reverse complement strand
TAGAAATTCCTCCAAGATATCAACCTTGGGAAATTACTCGAATATGAACGAATTGATTTCAAATCGGCACCAAAATATATTGCTTGCTAATCCGCGCCAACACTTAATCTCAACACATGAATTTGCTGTTTAACCGGACACCACTGAAGGGGCATATACAATTATTGCCGTCGCTGCGGCCGGAAGTCCAGTAAGTGTTCTTCGGCGGGATGGAAAGAAGTCAAGCGGCGCCACGCAAAATTCTTGTTTTGACCGGTGCGGGCTGGTTCGTATTGCTCAATGATTGAGTTTCTCCGGATTAGATGGGATAAGGTTCGCCTGTACCATTTTGTATCACTTTATAGGGGGAGCACAGAATGCTTGGTGACGGAAAATCAGTAATTCTGTCGTTTGACGATGGGCCCGCGCCGGTAAGTGCGCTCGAGAGCATCCTGCAGACGCTGCAGGAAAACGAAATCAAGGCAGAGTTTTATGTTCTTGGCAACGAGGTGGAACAATACCCCGAGGCGGCGAGAATGATCGTACGCCAGGGTCATGACATACAAAATCATTCCTGGAGCCACCCGGACCTTGCGAAGGCGCCGGAGCAGGACGTGCGGTGGGAGCTTGAGCAAACCCAAAATATAATCGAAGATGCCACTGGCATTGTACCGACAAAAATCCGCCCGCCATATGGCGCCGGAGGTTTTCGGGGGCATATGGATCCGGAGCTGGTTGAAGTCGCCAGCGACCTGTCCCTGACAATAATTACCTGGGATATCGATACCGAGGATTGGAGAGCGCCACAAGGATTAGGTCCGGAAAAAATACAGAACATCGAGACCCAGTTTACGCAACAGCAGCGCAAGATTCTATTTAATATTCTCATGCACGTGCAGCCAGCGACGGCTCGCGATCTGCCCTCCTTTATTTCGCAGCTGAAGGAATGGGGATTCATCATTGCAGAGCCGTGACGCATCGGGGCGAATACCGATGCTGGCTAGAAGATGTGCTCGCCACGTCCGCATTGCTTGCGTTATTGTTGGCGCCGGAGGTGGGGTTTGCGCAGGAAAACAGGGGACACATGGAATACCATTGCACGCCAGACATCAAGTATGAGTGCACGGTAGATCAATGCAAAAAAATAACCAGTGGGTTCCAGCAGGCGGAGTCGTTTGCCTATAATACGAAAACCGATGAGCTCTCGGCATGTCCATGGACGAATTGCTATGCGGCCAAGGCGATAGTATTCAAGGATACTACCTTCGGGACATTCACCGCCGTCGGCAGGTTAATGCCAAGCGCTCATCCTGGAAACGAGCCGATAGTTGTTTCATTGACTATTGACGTTGCTGATACCGGGGCTGCCAGCGATGCAGGGACTAAAAGGACCAGCGGCTTCACTGCTGTATGGGGTTATGGAAAACAAGGGACTAGTTTTTGATATGGGGCGGTGTGGCCTTCAGGAATCCCTGTAAGATAGGGAAAACTGGAGTAGCGATAGATATGGCTACATCGAGACAGTAGCGATAATTATCAACGAAAGGAGAAATGATCATGCCCGTACCCCTGAGGGTTAGTCGACAGGCCATTGTATTGCCTGGCGCACTCGCCGCTTCTCTTTTTGCCGTTGCATTGCCCGTATACAGTGACGCGGCGGTATTGCTAACCGGCCCGATAACGCCGAGTGAAGTTTCGGGGTTCGGTGGAACGCCCTTCACGCTCGGCTTACCTGACGGCACCTATGGCGTTTATGGACTCATGTCGGCAGAGCGCGACGATAAGCCATGTTACATTGCTTCCATGGCCGAGGATGTCAATGATTCTAGCGGAGATTCAGGCGCGATCAAGAATTTGTGCGGAGGAAACGCGACGGGCAGCGAAATGAGAACGCAATTCGGAGACATAAAATTCGCCAGGCGGACGTTCGTGCGGGCCCTGCGTGTTTGCATGAATAACGACAACAATCAGATGAAGGGTTTTCAGATTCGCGGACGGGGAATCGATGTGAATGGCAATGTGATCGACCTGCCGCCGCGACATGCGAGTTTAGCGGGCTACGGGATGTCAGAGCTGGCTGATCTTAATGCACCGAGCGACGAGCGCCTTCGTTGCGAGATTTGGAAAAAATGGGTGGAGTGTCCGCAAGGTCAGATTGCGACTGCAGTCACTGCCCATTTTGGGCCGGGTTCGAATCCGCGCAGCCTGACTGGCCTCGCCCTGGAGTGCCGGGCAGTCAGCAAGAGCGAGTGAATAACAAAAATTCTTTCTGGAAAATTTATCGCAGCTTTTAATCCCTGGTTGCGGTGGAATCTAGTCATGAAGCGGCTTCGAACGCGACCTGTCCAAGGCGCTGCGGCGTCTAGCAGCCTGTCGGACTTAAAGGAAATCGGCTGCAAAAGTGACTGGCCGGTCCATATTTCGCCGCTTTTTCGGCCAATAGAACAACTATTGGCCTTCAAAATCGTCAAAATCTGTCCCCGCCCAGT
>JACCWK010000254.1 GCA_013697655.1 Nitrosospira sp. | reverse complement strand
GAAGACTGCTGGAAGAATCCCGAACGCGCCGTAGACCGGTGCTGGCTCGTCCCCGGAAGGCTGCCTGAATGGCGCCCGACGTCTCAAATTCTGTGGGACTTTACGTACCTTTGTTGGAAATTAACCTGCTGTGGCAAAAGCGATAGCTGGCGCCTGCTGGCCGGGGCAATGCTGATCAGCATGACCCCTGCTTTTTTATAGGCGAAGCCCGGGCGGTAGATGCGCTTCAAGCCAAACAGGGCGGCGCGCACCAGCAAGCGGGTATCCGAACTGGCATTGGGCAGCGGAATCGTAATGCTGTTGCTGTATTGCGGATCCTGCTCGCGGAAAGGATTGGTTTGCACGAATACCTGGATGGCTTCGCAGACAGCATTTTCCCGGCGAAGTTTTTCTGCCGCGCTGCTCATGTAGCTGACCACCGATTCGCACAATTGCGGCAAGTCATGCACCAGCTGCCCGAATGAGCGCGAAGAGATGATCTGCTTCCTAGGTGGCACCACTTCTTCCAGCGCCAGGCATGAGATGCCGCGCAACTCGTTGCCGGTACGCTCCATGACCACGCCAAATTTGGCGCGCAGGAAAGCAAGGGAAGCCTCACGCAACGCCTGCACCGTTGTAATTCCGGCTGCATGCAGCTGCAAACCGATGCGCCGGCCAACGCCCCACACTTCTCCCACGCCGATTGTGGCCAGTAACGCGTCCACTTCCCGGCTCGGCATGGCAATCAGGTCGCACACGCCGTTGAAGCGGGGATTTTTCTTGGCAATGTGATTGGCGAGCTTCGCCAGCGTCTTGGAGAGGCCAATGCCCACGCATACTGCAACTTTACAGTCGTTTGTTTAAACGCACCCAAGGCAGCGTGGAGCATGGACGACGCTTTCCAGGAATTGCGTAAGCTTGTTGGCAGCAAGCTCGACGCGGATGGGGGTGCCAGGACCGGCCTTTTTCCGCATACAGTCCGCGAAAGTGTTCTTGGGTTAGACCCTGAATTGGTTAAATTACCAATAGACAGCCGCGCTGCCCTCCAGTCTCCAATACCGGAAAACAGCCTTTGCACTCGGTCATGGCTTGCGTTATAATTGCAATTGAGTGCATTGCAATCAATAGAGAGGTGCAGCATGACCGACACTAGCATTACCATCCGCACAGACACCGAGCTTGCCGGCAAGGTTGCCGCTCTCGCAACCGCGATGGATCGCTCCCGCAACTGGGTCATTGAAGACGCACTTCGGCAATATGTTGAAACTCAGGCTTGGCAAATTGAGGGCATCAAGGAAGCTGTGGCCTCGCTCGACAGGGGAGAGGGCATCCCACACGAGCAGGTTATGGACGAAATGGATGCATTGCTGTCCGGGCACGCCAACGCGTCTTGAGAATCATTTGGTCACAGCAAGCCCGCCTCGATCTTCAGCAAATCTATGGCCATATCCTGCCGGACAGTCCGAAAGCCGCCCGACAGCTGCATGAGCGCATCCGGGAATGCATCCTTCTGTCGGCTGAAACCCCACAGATTGGGCGGCCTGGCCGTGTGCCCGGCACACGAGAAATGGTCATTTCAGAAACCTGCTATATCGCCCCTTATCGGATTGTCGGCAACACGCTGCAAATTCTCCGGGTTTGTCACACTGCCCGACAATGGCCGGAGGCCTTTGAATGAATGAAGGCGGATAAGAAGTCATGGGAGCGGGCAGACACAAGTAAATGACAAACAAGACCGGACGAAATGACCCCTGTCCTTGTGGCAGCGGCAAAAAGTACAAGCAGTGCTGTGCGAATACCGGCACAACTTTTGTTGAACAGGAAAAGAAAGGTCACGACGGCGCGGTGGAACGCTCCATCAATTGGCTGATGTCCAGGCATCGAAAGGCGGTCAGCGTCGTCATTGAAGAAATGATTTTCGATGGGCTGAGCGATGAGGAGCGGGATGCACTTGAATTTCTGGATGAGCAAACCTGGCAAGGTATTCAACTCAATGCGACCGAATGGTTGCTGGCCGAGGGCCAGATTCTGGTCAGGGGGGAGCACAAGCGAGTATCTGAGTATCTGCTCGGTCAAGGCGGACCGTTATTTACGGTGGCTCAGCGCCGCTGGATGACGCAGTTGGCCGAGCGCACTTTGCGCCTGTACGACATCACCGACGTAATTCCAGGCAAGCAAATGACGTTGTGCGACGCGCTGGACACCGAAGCGCTGCCCATTATCGTGCGTGAAATATCTGGCAGCCGGGCCTCCCTGGTGGGTACGCAAATTGGCTTCCGGATCATGGAGGTTGAGGGTCATCACGAGCTATCTGGAGCCGCTTACCCGTTTTCGCATCTTGTGGGTCCTGGTGTTATTGCACACATACTCGAGGCCATGGATAAGTTCGACAAGCGACGGGAAGACTTGCCGGAATTTCTGAGCTTCATCATCCGGCGCAAATGGCTTAAGCAGTACTTCGCACCCATGCCGATACCAACCATCATGGACGCCTATTCCGGCGATTCTATACTGTTGATCACGGATCACTACCGTGTGAAGGATTGGAAGGTATTGATTCAGACATTGACCACCCAGGGCGACGTTCATGGTAACCGCGAGTCAGGCTGGGATCGGCTCATCGACTGCGAGGATGGACAGACACGCGCGATGGTGACCATCAACATCGGAAAGCGTGCAGATAAGATTACGTTGTTCTATAAGACTCAGAGCTATGCCGACAAAGGCCGCCTCTGGTTCGAGGCGCTTGCCAACGATGCGGTTCAATTTATTTCTCGTGAGTTATCCGACCCCAAGGGAGTAATGGCAAATATGCCGGCCAATCAGGGAACGAAGCCAAGAGGCGGTGAAACAGATTTGCCGCCTGAAGTGGTTGCTGATGTAATCGAAAAAGCGATCCATCGCATGTACACTCGCTGGGCTGATGAGCCGATTCAGGCGCTTGATGGCAAGACACCTCGGCAAGCTATCAAGACACCCGCCGGGCTGGAACGTGTGAAGGGATTGCTGCGAAGGTACGAAGCCGGCGAACAGCAGCAAGCGGAACAGCAGGGTCGGCGCGAGATTTCGTATGCGTTTCTTTGGGATGCACTTGGAATCGCCCCCTAGCAACCTGTTGGGCTTGAGCCCACGAGCAGGTGGAATACTGGTACGCCGTAACGCCAAGGAGCGTTCGGGGGCTCTGTTGCAAAAAATAAGAAGCGTGGTGCACTATGATGTTTTTCAGGGCGAGTCATCAATGTCAGATTTCAAATGGCGTCATTTCCGTGGAGAGACAATTCTGTAGAGCATGCAAAACCGGGGG
>JACCWK010000253.1 GCA_013697655.1 Nitrosospira sp. | reverse complement strand
GAAGACTGCTGGAAGAATCCCGAACGCGCCGTAGACCGGTGCTGGCTCGTCCCCGGAAGGCTGCCTGAATGGCGCCCGACGTCTCAAATTCTGTGGGACTTTACGTACCTTTGTTGGAAATTAACCTTTAATCCGTTGAGGGGCACTGCCCTGCTTCCAATCATGACATGAAGTAATTTAAAGATTCCAGCTATTGAACTCAGGTACTAAAAAAGGGTTCAAATACCTTTTATATAGCCATTCAGCGTTGCCCCAGAACCCGTAAATCTGAGCGTATTGAACCATGCCGCGATTTCGGAAGGCTTCTCTCCCGCAGTAAGTCGGCGCTTGATTTCCGCGCGGTGCGCTTCCCACAGTTCATCGTTCTTTATTTGCCACGCTTCTCGAGCATCGCGTTTTTTCTTGATCCGGGGAGGATGGACAACCTTTAGCCGAGAGGTCGTTACCGGTAACTCACCCGTGCCTGCCAGAAATGCCATGATTGCTGCTTGCTGCGCCGGATCAACCCATATCGCTATCTGTTTTTTCCCGGTTTGACGCATTTTTGCTTTGTAAGCAGACTGTCTTTCCGCATTCGTTGCCATCAATAAGCCCTTATTACTAGTAATGGACAGAGGTGCCTAAATTACTAGTAACAGTATATGGAATTACTAGTAATTTATCAATTACATTACGGATATCAGGTTAGGCTATACCCAAACTTGACAACTAGACCTGACAGGATTTACGTCAAAATAGGCTCAGTAAATAACTTTACTGACACGCTTTTGCGATAGTTATAGAGTTTATTCTGACAGTTTAAGTATTGGAGTCAGTAATTTTCCGTTCCTTTGGCCCTGTCTGCCCTGCGACGGAATAAAACTGTGTTTTATGTTTAAGGTACTTGCTAAGCCCTGGGAACAGCATCACAAGATTACTCTGCTGTTCTTCTGAAAAAACTTTATCCAGTGGATCCTTATAATCTTGGGGCCACTGGGCGGCTTCCCATACTGCATAAAGAGACTTATCGGAAAGTTCTTTAACTGTAGATACGGTAATTCTTCCCTCATGATGCTCTTCCCCAGCAGTTGACGCTGCTGCGGCCTTAGCCAACGGAAGAGAAGAATCTACCCCGTAGAAAAAAGAGGGAGGTTTGTCTAGTGCTTCATAAAAAGCGCTTCGGGATTTTAATTGGTGGAGTTCTAGCACGCTGCGGTGTGAATCGATGGTAACTTTATTCGAAAGTTTTTTTACAAGCATTAACGCACGTCCTGCGGCAATCCAAGTAGCCCTGTCATTATTTCCATCTAGCAGCAATCGGGCTTCCTCATACGCCTTTATGCAATTATCTAAATAAAACAGGGACTGCTTGTCGCTCGATTCTTTTGCCGCTTGCATTTGATTTAAGAACAGAACTCCCAACGCAATCAGTACCCCAGCGGATACTGGCGCATTAGTTGGACCTAAGGTATCGAAATAAATAAATACGCTGTCAGGAACAACGATGGTTCCCAACATGAGGGCCCCCAAGATAACGAATAACCATCCCAGTACCTTCATCATCACTTGCGGCATTTTTTATGTCCTTTTCATTTAAAGCACCCTGAAACTATACAAATTATAGATTGTTTGCTTATGGATATAGGTCTATAGTTTCATATAGAGTTATATTTAGGTAAAAACATGAAAACGCTTGTGATATTAAGTCAGAAGGGCGGTAGTGGTAAAAGTACTTTAACCGTCCATTTGGCGGTCTGTGCCGTGCAACGCGGCTTGAAAACAGCCATTCTAGATATCGATCATAATCAGGCAAGTTCGCTTCGCTGGAATGAAACTCGTGCGGACGACCATAAGATAGACACCGCTAAATGCACAGCTAAGGAGCTGCGGAGCTATTTGCAGATGGCAGAAAAGGGTGGGGTTGATCTTGTCCTGGTGGATACCGCGCCGCACTCAAACAGTGATTCTGTGATTGCTGCGCAGCTTGCCGACTTTATCCTGATTCCTTGCCGCCCCGCGTTATTTGATCTGGAAGCAATCTTTAATACCGTCCAGCTTGCCAAAGCCACCGGGCACTCCTATTCAGTCATTATCAATGCGGCACCTCGCGGCAAACTGGCCGACGAAACTCGCTCTTTTCTGGAAAGGAACAGTGTTCCAGTAATGGCCTTGACGCTCTATCAGCGAGCAGCTTACACCCATGCTTTGCTGGACGGTCGATCCGTCCATGAGTATGAACCGGACGGAAAAGCTACGGCAGAAATAAACGAACTGTATGAATATATTTCAGCAGAGCTGAAACTGAAAAGGAGACTCGTCGCATGACAAGTGCAAAACGCGCGGCAATTGGTACAAATACTACTGTATTTAAACAGCTACAAGTCACGGATACATCCAAGATAAAAAAGAAGGCGTCAAAAAATGGACGGGCAATGCTGCCATTTTATGTACCGGTAGCGGCCCGTACGCAGTTAAAAATAATGGCGGTGGAAATGAATTCGACGCAGCAGGATTTAATGATTGCCGCATTGAACGATTTTTTCCAGAAACACGGAAAACCTCCAATTGCTTAATATAGTTTTATATACAAATATAAAACTATATTTAAAAGAGATCGAATGAGCGATAACAATAATGACTTGTATGAACAAGTATTACAGGTGCTTGAGGGCGACCCTGCCTGGATAAAGCGAGCTAACGAAAACAAAAATTTAACAGGGATTCAGTTTCTTGCCGTGATTTTATATACCATCAGGGATGTAGAGGACAAAACCCGAGATCAAAAAAAAATCGTTACAGATTGGGCTTTCGGGCTAGCTGAAGCGGTGAAACAAGAAGAATATGACATCTATGACTATCATAGTTATTTTCCCATAAAATCACCTGAGGGCTTCGATTGGATAATTCCACTGAGAAGCGCAGACGAATTTATCCGCGACAATAATGGCGGTTGGACGTGTACTGAACAAGTAGCTTTTCTCTTTAGAGACAAATTTCCTAACGAACAATCTTCTCCGAAACTGGAACTACCATCCAATAAAAGGCGTTGGACAAACGATAATCTCAAGTCCTTATGGGAAGAAAGTCTATTACCTGATGTGACACAAGAAGTCCTCGCCACAAAGCATGGGGTAGGGCGGCGAAGAATCAGTAATCTATTGAGGTTCTTGCAAAATGGACAGGCTAAGCGGAATTATTTTCATCTGACGGATAAAAATTGAGTTGGGCGCTGCCATTGCTGGCAAGATGGAGGTTCCAAAGACTACATCAACGCCCAGGATGGA
>JACCWK010000251.1 GCA_013697655.1 Nitrosospira sp. | reverse complement strand
TATCTCAATGAGTTCTGTTACCGCTTCAACCGGCGGGAATGGGAAGCAGAGTTGCCATTACGCCTCCTCAACGCTTGCCTGACGCATACTCAGATAAAACTGAAAATGGTTTAGAGGCATATTAAATTATGCAAAATTCTCGCTGTCATTGCGACACAAAATAGTGATGTTGGGTAAAGTCAAAAGATGTGCGACGAGAGGGTCGCATAACCATCAATAAATCAATTCAACCGGTTACGAGGATAGATGCAAGAGGCAGGCTGCTGAACAGGTAGCTGTCTCTCGTTGGCGTGCGCGCGAAAGATTCAAGGAGACGGCTGGAATTTTTAGGCGATCTTTGGGTATTCCAAAGAATTAATCACCACATGTAAACCAATTCATTTGAGCAGCGTTACTCCTACTTCATTCCACTCTCCAAGATCTTATTTATGCTGGCCCACGCAAACACAAATGCTGACCATAAGAGAGATATCAAATTTCTTGAGTCCATTCATCTGAAAGGGCCCAATATCTGGACATATTATCCAGTTCTTGAAACAATCATAGATATTGGAGAACTTGAAGACTATCCATCCAACACCATTCCAGGTTTTTACGAACGTCTTTCTTCCTGGCTCCCCTCCCTGATTGAGCATCGCTGTAGTTACGAAGAACGCGGCGGCTTTCTGCGCCGGCTCAAGGAAGGGACCTGGCCTGGCCACATCCTTGAGCACGTTACACTTGAGCTACAAAACCTTGCCGGGATGCCGGGTGGTTTTGGCAAAGCCCGAGAAACCTCATCACGTGGTGTCTACAGGGTAATTGTAAGTGCCTGGCATGAGAGTATTGCCCGAGACGCACTGCTTTCGGCTCGTGAACTGGTGCTGGCCGCGATGGAACAGGACCCAGGTTATAGGCCCTATGATGTTGAGGGCGCCATTAAGCGCTTGCGTCGCATGGTTGATTCGCTCTGGCTGGGTCCGTCGACGGCGTGCATCGTAGAGGCCGCCGCTTGCCGCAAGATTCCTGCTGCCCGTCTTCTTGCTAAAGGTAACCTGGTGCAGCTCGGCTATGGTGTTCGCAGTCGACGCATCTGGACAGCTGAAACCGACCATACGTCGGCGATCGCCGAAAGTATCTCGCGTGACAAGGATCTGACCAAGACGCTGCTCCGATCTTGTGGGGTTCCTGTTCCCGAGGGGCGTATCGTCAATAATGCCGAAGATGCCTGGCAGGCTGCTCAAGACATTGGTTTGCCGGCTGTCATCAAACCCTGCGACGGCAACCACGGACGCGGTGTTTTCATTGAGCTGACCAAGCGCGAAGAGATTGAGTCGGCGTATTACGTCGCGCTTGAAGAAGGCAATGGCGTTATGGTTGAACGATATATACATGGTACCGAACATCGCCTGCTGATCGTCGGAAACCGCCTCATTGCCGCTAATCGCGGCGATTCGGTATCGGTCACCGGCGATGGTAAATCAACGATTGGCGGACTGATCAGCCAACAGATAAATTCTGACCCGCGCCGGGGAGCGACCGAGCTTCATCCACTTAATATAATTAGCCTAGATAGCGCAGCACAAATGGAGATAGCCCGTCAGGGTTTTACCAGCAAATCAGTGCTCCCAGCAGGCCACAAAGTCTTGATTCAGCGCAACGGTAACCACGCCTTTGATGTTACTGACGAAGTACATCCGAGCATTGCTGCAATTGCCTCGCTAGCTGCTCGCATTGTTGGATTGGATATTGCTGGCATCGATCTTGTCGTCGCCGATATCTCGCGCCCGCTCGCTGAACAGGGTGGCGCCATAGTCGAAGTCAATGCCGGGCCCAGCCTGCTTATGCATATCAAACCTGCCGTCGGCACCCCTCGTCCGGTTGGCGAGGCAATCGTTGACCACCTCTTTCCAAGCCATGACGATGGCCGCATCCCGGTCGTGGGAATTACAGGCAGCTACGGTAAAACCACAGTGGCTCGCCTTATAGCCCAACTGCTAACGCTTTCCGGCAAGCATACGGGTCTTGCCTGCAGCGATGGACTCTATCTTGACCGCAGACAGGTCTACAAGGGAGATCATGCTAAATGGGGAGCAGCTAACCGAATCTTGATGAACCGCTCGGTTGAGGCAGCGGTATTCGAGAATGGCAGCGATGTCATTCTCGGAGAAGGACTCGCCTATGATCGTTGCCAGGTTGGTATTGTCACCAATTTCGAGGCAAGCCGGCATTATGGCAGTCACGATATCGAAACCCCCGAACAGGTTTTCAAAGTGATGCGCACGCAGGTAGATGTGGTTCTGCCGACTGGCGCGGCGGTACTCAATGCCAGGGCACCCATGCTTGTCGAGATGGCTTCCTTGTGTGATGGAGAAGTCATTTACTTCAGCATAGACCCGAATCTTCCAGTAATTATCAGTCATCGCGCGCGGGGCAAGCGCGCGGTCATCATCAATGACGATAAAATTGCACTTGTTACCGGTTCCCGCGAACTCACGCTGGCAAAATTGGCCGACGTTCGGCAGGCCAGCGGTGGTGATTATTCGGTTTCGGAAATCGAAAATATTCTCGCCGCAGTGGGTGCAGCATGGGCGCTCGGTATCGCGCCTATCCTCATACGTACCGGTATTGAAAATGAGACTGGCGCTTTAGGCAGCTTACAACCACCCACGGAAATCAGACCAGCACGCTTTCGAGTTGAGCGAGAAACACTAGCAGCCTGTCGGACTTAAAGCCTGCATAAAATAGTATAATGCACGTTAAATCATAATATTAATACAATATTGCCATGAGCCACTTCAGACCGATCAAACGCGACATGAACTACCTGTTCCCGCCTTCGATGAACGACTGGCTGCCGGAGCAACACTTAGCGCGCTTTATGGTGGAAATCGTGGAGCAGCTGGACCTGAAAGGCATGGAGCGCGCCTACCGGGGAACAGGAAGCGCCCCG
>JACCWK010000226.1 GCA_013697655.1 Nitrosospira sp. | reverse complement strand
ATACATCGCCATGCATAACCAATCCCCCGCACCTTTCGTCTGGACTGCCAAGGCTAATGACATCCTGCAAAAAGTCATCCGCGCCAATCGCCGCTTAAGTTCCAAACAGAATGGCGCACTACACTAGGTGAAATTCGCAAGGCAATTGCTGATGAAGACCTAGAGCGACGTTTAAGCGTGCTAGAAGTCATTCAGAGAGGGAAAACATGAATATGCACGAGCGTTTACGTAAGCTAGAAGAAGTATCTGAATCAGAACTTCAAACTCTGGAGATCCATATATTTTTCATTAGCAATACCAGAGATGCGAAGAAAACGACTGCTGATATAATCCTATCCACTGAGAACAGGGGAAGGGCTAAACTCGCCTATACATTCCCGGGGATAGTAAAATGACTGGGAATTACCCGTGACGTCCTCCTCGATATGTGCGTATTCCCTTCGCCTGCTGAATCAATGCAGAACTTGTACTTAACATATGCAGATCCTTGATGATATATCCACTCGCGGTTTTGTCGATCTTGGAATATATGAGCCTGAGAAGTGCATATCAAAAATAGCACTGCAGCTGGGCCGTTACCTTGGCGTTAGACTTCATGCTAACTTCGAACAGCTTACGACCAACTCGACGACCGCAAAACCACAGAATACATATGCCGGCAACTATGGATTCAGTGAGTTGCCTCTACATACCGATCTAGCACATTGGTATGTTCCCCCACGCTATATATTGCTCCGATGCGTGGTTGGGGATCCAGAAGTTTCAACACTATTACTCCACCATCGCGAAGTGGTGGCCCAGTTTTCCGAGGCGATTGTCCGTAGAGCATTGTTTCGGCCTCGAAGAAGACTCGAAGGAAAGCTGTTCTTGATGCGCCTACGTGATAACGGAATCTTCCGTTGGGACCAGCTCTTCTTGACCCCGGATAATCATGAAGCACGGCAAGTACGAAACCTGATGATTAGCCCCCATTCTTCGTTTAAGATTATGGAGGAGGTCACGCTTGCTGAGCCTGGGAGGACAATCTTGATTGATAATTGGAACACTCTGCACGGGCGTAGCTTGGTCAAAACAATTCCATCGCAGCGGCGCATCCAGCGAATCTATTTCCACGAAGAAGGGTATGACGATTAAGACTCCACATGAGTGGTCGACAGACGCTCTGCTCACAAAGGCGCAGCGATATGCGACGTTAATGCTCGATCAGCCTCGGGATAACTGGCAGTTCGGGTTTTGGTCGGCCCTTTGCCTCGAAATGCTAGTCCGAGCCTCGGTCTCGAAAGTATCAACAACTCTGCTTGCTGACGCGAAGGATTGGAACAACATCCTTTTTGCGCTAGGTAAAAAGACCGGTACTAAGCTTTCCATGAAGTCCATCGACATTTCGGAAGCCCTGACCCGCGCTGAAAGCTTGTTTCCTACTTTTAATAGGGAGATGGTTAACTTCTGTGTCTTGCATTTTCAACGGCGCAATGGCGAACTACATAGTGGAGCGTTACCATTTGATGACCTGGGTACATCATGGCTTCCTCACTACTATGCTTGCTGTGAGACATTGGTCGAAACCGTCGGGATACCAATGTCTCAACTTTTAGGGGCCGAAGAAGCTGCTACCGCAACCACGTTGATTCAAGCGCTCAAGGATGATGCAGCAAAGGCTGTAAAAGGCACCATTAACGCGCACAAGACAATTTGGGAAGAAAAGGAGCTCGACATGCGGAATAAGCTTGCCAAACAGGCAGAGACGCTGTCAACGAAGGCAGCCGGTCATCGTGCTACCTGCCCTGCGTGTCAAAGTGTTGGATTGATTCACGGGACTGCTGCCGGCCTTGAATCATCAAACTTCACGGATGGGATGATTGTCGTTCGCCAACCAATGCTTCCTTCCCTTTTTGAGTGCAATGCATGCGGCCTAAAAATTAGTGGGTTCTCAAAGCTTAATGCCTGCGGTCTTGGTGGAACATTCACATCAACCGTGGCCTACGACCCAACCGATTATTTCGAGGATGACTTTCACGATCGTTGGGCAGGCTTGAGCGAGGATAACAATGAGCCGTGAGATTGTTATGGATCCAAAATTTGCTCGTACCGCTAAGATAGCAGTTGAGGTTGTTGACGTTTCTTGTACCTATGGGTGTTGTGTCGAGACGGACTATCGAGACTAGGCAGAATATCGCTCATGAATCTGACGCTATTTTCGTACCTCCCAATTCCCTTTATAAAGTTACCCCTGAGTTACCCCAAAAAAACTTAAATTAGAATAAGTTCTATAACATGAGCTTCTTGCAAAACTCCCGGGTGATCTGAGAGTAGGCATTGCCATCTACTGATCAAGATGACCTGAAGAGTGGTTTTGTTAAATTTCCTGACTCGTTTTGTTCAGGAACCCTGTTTTCGACCTCATCGACACGATGAGGTCCCCTGCTGAACTTGGCAACACACCAGAGAGCTGAATAACGGTCCT
>JACCWK010000196.1 GCA_013697655.1 Nitrosospira sp. | reverse complement strand
GTCAGGAGCACTATCCCGGTACTCAGCTATTCCCTTCGGTCAGGCCACGCCAGGCAACCGACCAGACAGTTAAGGTCGCCGGAGGCGTTTGAACAGCAGAATCTGCGATTGAGCCACTTCAATGGCGGATTTTGTAACCGTTCTTCAGCATGTGCAGTGTCGCCCAGGACACACCCAGGAAGCATGCCACCAGGATCCCAAGGCTCAAGTAGGGTGAAACATCGGAGATGCGGAAGAAGCCATAGCGAAACCCGTCAATCATATAGAAGAAAGGATTGAGATGCGACAATCCCTGCCAGAACGGTGGCAATGAATGAATCGTATAGAACACGCCGGATAGAAACGTCAGCGGCAGGATGACAAAGTTCTGAAACGCCGCAAGCTGATCAAATTTTTCCGCCCAGATACCCGCGATAATGCCTAAGGCGCCCAGCAATGCGGTGCCCATCAAGGCAAATATGAATACCCAAAGAAACGAATACAGGGGCAGCTCAAAAAAAACGAGCGTCACCACATAGACACCTAGTCCTACTGCCAGACCCCGGGCAACCGAAGCCAGTACGTAGGCAATGAATATTTCCTGGTAAGAAAGTGGCGACAGCAGAATAAAGACGAGATTGCCCGAGACCTTCGATTGAATCAGGCTGGAGGAAGAGTTAGCGAAAGCGTTTTGTAGCATAGCCATGATCACCAGGCCCGGAATCAGGAAAACCGTATAGGGCACACCGGGATAGGCCTGCACATGTTCTGCCAGGGCGTGGGAAAAAATCAGCAGGTAGAGCAGCGTAGACAGCATCGGCGCAAATACTGTCTGGAACCCTACTTTCCAGAATCGCAGCAATTCCTTATAAAGCAGGGTAAGAAATCCAGTCATGCGGATACCGGTAAGAATTCCGGGCTTCCCGCGTTACCGGTAATCTTCACGAACGCTTCTTCCAGGTCAGGTTGCAACACCTGCAGTTCAAGGATCTGCGCCTGCGCGACGCGCAGTGCCGCCATCACGATTTCAAGCTGGGAATATTCCTTGATCGCCAGAAAGAAATATACGTCGTCGCGGCTACTCATCAGCGGCTGCAATGCGGCAGGCAGCGTATCGGGGGATAACCGGAGCCGTATCAGGTATCCTGAAATACCGTTAATGAGATTCCGGATACTGTCGAGCGCGACGATGTTACCTTTTTTAAGCATCGCCACGCGGTTGCACAAAGCCTCCGCTTCCTCAAGGTAATGCGTAGTGAGCACAATGGTATGGCCGTTACGGTTCAATTGTTTAATGAAACGCCAGAGTGCCTGACGTAATTCCACATCCACGCCCGCAGTAGGTTCGTCCAGAACGATCACCGGGGGCTTGTGAACCAATGCCTGCGCCACCAGTACGCGCCGCTTCATGCCGCCAGACAACGAACGCATGTTGGTGTCTACCTTGTCGGCTAGGTCCAGATGGTGGATGATCTCATCGATCCAGTCGCCATTTTTCTTCAGGCCGTAGTATCCGGATTGAAACACCAGCGTTTCCCGAACGGTGAAGAAGGGATCGAACACCAGTTCCTGCGGCACCACGCCCAACACGCGGCGCGCTTCACGATAGTCGGCGACGACATCGTGTCCCATTACCCTCACGCAACCGCTGCTGGCGAGGGTAAGACCGGCAATAATGTTGATCAGCGTGGTCTTGCCTGCACCGTTGGGGCCGAGCAGCGCGAAGAATTCACCAGTATCGATTTCAAGATCGACGCCGCCTAATGCTTGTAATGCACCGAAGCGCTTGTGCACCTGCCGGACTTCGATTGCCGCAGTCATGCGAGAAGCTCTGTTTCAAAGCGATGAGCTACAGCTGCATATCGCTCAGTTGCGCGCATTTTCGAGCGCATTAATTATCATTTCAGCGGAGTTGAAGCCTGTCTGATCAGCGATTTCCTGCACGCAGGTTGGACTGGTAACGTTAATTTCGGTGAGATAGTCGCCAATCACATCCAGCCCGACCAACATCAAGCCCTTGTCGTGTAATGTGGGACCCAGCGCTTGAGCGATTTCTCGATCACGAGCCGTTAACGGCTGCGCCACTCCGGTGGCCCCTGCGTTAAGATTGCCGCGTGTTTCGCCTGGTTTGGGAATACGGGCAAGCGAATAAGGTACGGGATCTCCAGCGATCAGTAGAATGCGTTTATCACCCTGAGCGATTTCAGGAATGTAGCGCTGAGCCATAATCGTACGTGTGCCGTAATGTGTAAGCGTTTCCATGATCACACTGATGTTGTGATCAGCACTGTGAATGCGAAATACGCTAGCTCCGCCCATACCGTCCAGCGGTTTGAGGACGATGTCGCGATGTTCGGCCAGGAAATCGCGAATCAGGGATTCTTGACGGGTCACCAGGGTAGGGGGAGTAAATTGCGGAAACTTGGCTATGGCGAGTTTCTCATTATGATCGCGCACTGCCCGTGGGCTATTAATGACGCGCGCACCCTGGCTTTCCGCCAGTTCCAGCAGATAAGTGGTATAGACATACTCCATGTCGAACGGCGGATCCTTGCGCATCAACACGGCGTCGAATTCCTGCAGAGGGATTTCCTCCGGTTCTCCCGTCCGATACCAGCGAGGCTCATTTCCCCCCTGTGTTCTATCGGTCAACTGCAGCGCACGCGCAAACCCGACGGTCTGATCGCCCTTCCACGCCAAGTCACCCTGTTGCAGCGAAAACAACTGATGATCGCGAGAAGCCGCTTCCCGCATCATGGCAAAGCTGGAGTCCTTGTAAGTCTTGATGGAATCCAGTTGATCGAGAATGAATGCAAGTTTCATTGGTTGTGGTTAATCATTAGGTAACTGGCAGGGAGCATAATACTGCTGAGATGGATCAAGTTATTTCGGTAAAGCCGTGGAATCACTGGATGACAGATTTATCCTGAGGTTTTAACTACAAGATAGCGGCGTAGCACATCCATATCGCTGTTCCAGTTTCTGTGTCGCCTTAAAAGAAGATATTCACGGATTGAGTAGGATAGGAAACCTCACACCCTGCATCACGCTGCCTGTAAGTCGGAATAATATTGCAGCTTGATTCGCTCAACGTAATTTCTCAGATTTTCCTTTGATAAACCGTGTTCCTTGAGGGGCGACTCGATCGGGCAACCGAAAATATTGATCAGGAATCCGAAAGCACTGGCATCCAGGCTGGTCGGTTTATCACCCAGGAAATAGTTTTTGTCCCCCAGGCACGCGGACAATGCATCGAGGTCCTGCATACCGAGCTCAAAAATCTCTTCGGCGCGGTGCCGCCCCGTTCCATGTCCCATAATCTGCCGCTGAATCTTATTGCGATAATAGGTTGCCGCCACATCGCGAATAACAGGAGGTAGTACACTAAAAATCGCTTTTTTATTCGTTTGCCAGTTTGCGTCCGTATACTGCCATCTCGAATACATCGTCGCCCAAAACAGATGCTCCTCGAGTAAACGCTGCATCGCCAGCGACAGTGCTGACTCTGCCGGAGTTAATCCTTCGTCCAGATCTTTATATTTGGCTTTGAGGTGCTGTACGATAAATCGCGAGTCCGCTAATTTGAGATCCCCATCTTCGATATAAGGTACTTTGCCCTTCGGCGCAAACAACGGAAGCGTTGCTTTAATAGTGTATTCAATACCTGCCATTCTTAGATAGGTTTCCGTCTTGCAGCAGAAATGACTGAGATTCGGGATGCCCCAAGTACGTTCTAACTGGTACAGTATCATTATCAAACTCCGCAGATTTATTTGGCCTATTGCTAACTTGCAATCAACCAGTGACCATAGCTTATCCTTATGTATTGCAAAATGAAAGTTACGTTATTACTTCCGTAAGTTAAAAAACCAGTACACAACCAGGGTGAGGCGTAGAGGAATTGCTCCAGTACCTTGTCATGCATCTTTCCGCATCCATGGCCACATGGAAGCCGATCATTCAGACTTATGCACCCTAAAAAGATAAGAGCTGATTTTTTCGTCAGATGAACGAATCGGAATCAATGCAATGCTAGCGCTAACAGCTCATCAGCGGATCTTGATTTCAAATTTATTTACTACACATAAATTGCCTATTGCCTAAACCTTTATTAAATCTGGATATGCTGAAGGCGTTATCAAAGGCTATTTGACTTTCATTCCTGGCAGCGCTCCGCTATCGGGAGCAAGCAGATAAGGCCCATCGTTACCATCCCCCGCGGCCAGCACCATCCCATCGGAGACTCCAAATTTCATCTTGCGCGGTGCAAGATTAGCTACCATGACAGTCAGGCGTCCCTTGAGTCGTTCAGGGCTGTAGGCGGATTTTATGCCGGCAAACACGATGCGCTGCTCTGACCCGAGATCAAGGGTGAGCTTCAGCAATTTATCCGCGCCTTCTACCTGCTCGGCATCAATGATCTTTGCTACTCTAAGATCGATCTTGGCAAAATCATCAACTGTGGCCAGTTCGGCGGTAGTTCTTTTTACATTCTCTTTAATATCTTGAGAAAGAGTGGAGGGGTCTTTTTCCATAGTCTGCACATCCTGTGTGGTGGGTGATTGCTGTGTTGTCGGTTGCAGGCTTTCCTGGTTGGCTTTGATCAGTTTCTCGACCTGGTTAGGGTCGACGCGGGTTATAAGATGCTCGTAACCATTGATTTGGTGACCATCAGCCAATAATCTATTCTGAGAATTCGCGTCCCTCCAGGTGAGCGGGTTAACCTTCAGGAACTGTTCAGCTTCCGCTGCGAGTTTTGGCAGTACGGGTTTTAAATAAACTGTCAAAATTCGGAACATATTCAACGCCACGCTGCATACTTCATGCAGTTCAGCGTCATTCTCACGGCTCTTCGCCAATTCCCAGGGTTTCATTCGATCCACATATTGATTGGCAACATCCGCCGCAAGCATTATTTCCTTTATTGCCTTGCCATATTCCCTGCGATCATAAAAGTTGGCGATTGAGACGTGGCGGCCAAGAAAAGTATCACCTTCACCAAGTTGGCAAAAAAGAAATTGATTGAACCATTTCCTGTTTGTCTCCGAGATAGCGTCTGTAAGCTTGCCATCAAATTTCTTATTGATGAAACCCGAGCAGCGGCTCGCTATATTGATGTACTTTCCAATCAGGTCGCTGTTAACGCGTGCGATAAAATCATCAAAATTAAGATCAATATCTTCCATGGTGTCGTTAAGCTTGGCTGCGTAATAGTAGCGCAACCATTCGGGATTCAAACCTTGTTTCAAATAACTCGCTGCGGTGATGAATGTACCGCGGGACTTAGACATTTTCTGCCCGTTGATGGTGAGGAATCCATGAGCGTAAATCTGGGTTGGCGTGCGATAGCCGGAAAATTGGAGCATTGCCGGCCAAAAAAGGGCGTGAAAGTAAAGAATGTCTTTTCCGATGAAATGTACCATTTCGGTCTTGCCGCCGGGCCGCAAAAATTCTTCGATTCCTGTTTGAGACCGCCGCTTGTTTTTGAAGTAATTCCTGAAACTGCCGAAGTAGCCCACGGGTGCATCCAGCCAGACATAGAAAAATTTCTTGCCCGCGGTACCGGGAATCGGAAAGCCGAAATAGGGAGCATCGCGGGAGATGTCCCAGTCCGTCAGTCCGCTTGAAAGCCACTCATTCATTTTATTGGCAGCTTCGGATTGAAGCCGCGGCTTCATTTCCAGGGCGATACCGGATTGGCTCGGCAACGATTCAAAAATCCATTCTTTCAGGAATGTCCTGCAGCGTAGATCCGAGAGTTTGAAGAAGTAGTGTTTTGAACTCCGACGTTCCGGTTTCACCCCGGAAACAGCGGAGTACGGGTTAAGTAGATCAGTCGGTGAATAAGTGGTCCCACATGTTTCGCAGGAGTCGCCATACTGGTCCTTGGAATGGCAATTTGGGCATTCGCCCTTGATATACCGGTCTGGCAAAAACATCTTCTTAACAGGATCATAGAATTGCTCCACGGAGCGTTCGGCAATCAAATTCTTTGCCTGGAGCTGCCGGTAGATATCCTCGCAATATTCCTGATTTTCAGGCGAATCGGTGGTGTAAAAATTGTCAAACTCGATATGAAAGCCATCGAAATCAGCCTTATGCTCATGCCATACACGCTCTATCAATTGCTGAGGCGTAATACCTTCCTGCTCGGCGCGAAGCATAATGGGCGTGCCGTGCGTATCATCAGCGCACACGTAATGCACCTCGTGCATTTGCATTTTCTGGAAACGTACCCAGATATCCGTCTGGACGTACTCCACCAGATGGCCGAGATGGATGCTGCCGTTGGCGTAAGGCAAGGCAGAAGTAACCAGAATTTTTCGCTTGTTCATCAATTCTCTATGGAAATAGCCAAACGTGATTGTAACAAACTGTGGGCTCGGCGGGCTTGCAGAACTGAGGCAGAAGGATGGCTGCCGTGCGTGTGACCCCCCGTTTTTTGTTACTTTCCGGACAATAAGCAATTTCCGCTCATATTCGCGAGACTCCATTCGGCGTATTCGCTTTTCATTTTGTGCCCGTTTTATCCTTCAGGTCCAGACTCTGGTCCAATATTTTGTTAATATTCGAGGTCATCACGGTTTATTTGTGCCGCAGATAAAGGAGTTGCAAAGTGGCTATTTCAGAACAGCAAGTACAGTCAGCCCTTAAGGAAATTACCGATCTCAACACCGGCAAGGACTATGTGACCAGCAATGAAGCACGCAACATTAAAATAAATGGTGATAACGTGTCGCTGGACATTGTGCTGGGCTATCCCGCAAAAAGCGTGGTCGACAGTATCCACAAACAGGTTGTTGACAAGCTCAAAAGCATTCCAGGTATTGGCAGCCTGAACGTCGATATCACGAGCAAAGTTGTTTCTCACAGTGTGCAACGTGGCGTTAAACTCATCCCGGGAGTGAAGAACATTATCGCTGTGGCTTCTGGAAAGGGCGGCGTGGGGAAGTCTGCCACTGCGGTAAATCTGGCATTGGCGCTGGCTGCGGAAGGTGCCTCCGTCGGCATTCTCGATGCCGATATTTATGGCCCTTCGCAACCTCAGATGCTCGGCATCACAGGTCGCCCCGAATCACCTGATGGCAAGAGCATTGAGCCGATGAAAGCGCATGGCATACAGGCGATGTCCATTGGTTTTCTGATCGATGTGGAAACTCCCATGGTATGGCGCGGACCAATGGTTACTCAGGCATTGCAGCAATTAGTGAACGATACGCGCTGGAATGATGTGGACTATCTTATTGTGGATATGCCGCCCGGAACGGGTGATATCCAGCTAACGCTCGCGCAGAAAGTGCCGGTCACCGGCGCGGTGATCGTCACGACCCCGCAGGATATCGCACTACTGGATGCTCGCAAGGGACTCAAGATGTTTCAGAAAGTGGGTATTCCGATTGTCGGGATCGTTGAAAACATGAGCACCCATGTTTGTTCAAAGTGTGGGCACGAAGAACATGTTTTTGGTGTGGGCGGCGGTGAGAAAATGTGCGCGGATTACGATGTGGAATTTCTCGGCGCGTTGCCGCTCGACATCAAAATCCGTGAACACACGGATTCCGGTATTCCCACGGTTGTAGCAGATCCCGACGGGCGCATAGCGGAGATTTATCGCAGTATTGCTCGCCGCCTCGCTGTCAAG
Source organism: Nitrosospira sp. (assembly GCA_013697655.1). Taxonomy (GTDB): domain Bacteria; phylum Pseudomonadota; class Gammaproteobacteria; order Burkholderiales; family Nitrosomonadaceae; genus Nitrosospira. The sequence goes on along the minus strand of JACCWK010000196.1, from coordinate 32,211 downwards.
ATCGATGACCTATCCCTGGATCACTCCGCGTTATTTGCAAAGATAGTGATTCAGGATACTTAATATAGAGTGTCGGAAGTATCGCTACTAACCTGAAAATGAATTTATTTTCGCAATGCGGGGGAGTGGTTGGTATGACACCATCCTGTCGTTTTAACCTGCTATCCAGGCTTTCTCATTTGAAACTGCTATGCACAATATTCTGCCGCACCATGTTTGATGCCTCGAAAGAACCGGCAACCACAAGCGCTCGTGGTGCTAGCCTGTGTCCAGCCTATTCGCGCTTACCCTTGCCGGGCATTCACACCTTTCAAAAATGACAATAAAGTCTGATAAGTGGATTCGCCGTATGGCGGCGGAGTACCGCATGATCGAGCCCTTCGAGCCGAAACAGGTCAAGTATGCGAATGGCAATAAGATTGTTTCATACGGCACCTCAAGTTATGGTTACGATATCCGCTGTTCGGATGAATTCAAGTTATTCACTAATATAAACTCCACTATCGTGGATCCCAAGAATTTCGATTCCAATTCTTTTGTTGATGTTAAGAACGACGTTTGCATTATTCCACCGAATTCGTTCGCGCTGGCGCGCACGGTTGAGTATTTTCGCATCCCCCGCAATGTGCTTACCATTTGTCTTGGCAAGTCCACCTATGCCCGCTGCGGTATTATTGTCAATGTCACTCCGTTTGAACCGGAGTGGGAGGGTTACGTCACACTGGAGTTTTCCAACACTACGCCGCTTCCCGCAAAGATTTATGCGAATGAAGGAGTGGCTCAGGTGATTTTCTTTGAGTCTGACGAAGTATGCGAAATTTCCTACAAGGATCGCGATGGAAAGTATCAAGGTCAGCGCGGCGTGACTTTGCCGAAAATTTGAATTCAGTGCCGGTTAGACATGCCATAAATATAGTTTGCCGTACGCTTTTATCTCAATATTTTCCCGCGGCGGGGTACCGGTAAAGTGGTGTGGGGTAGGTTTTTTGACGGGATTTCCGGCGTACGGGCTTTTTTTTTCTTCCCCCCCCAAAAAACGCTTGATTCCCGCGGAATGAAGTCTATAATCCGCTTTTTTTCCGACGCATTAAATAGAGGACAGGAGGTCATCATGAAAAGCAAAGCAAACTATTTCGACTCGGCAGATCTGGTAAATATCCATATTCCCGTAACGTAGCGCCTCCACAAGGAGACTCTCATGCAAATGCGCACCGCTGCTCTACAAAAAAAAGTAGAAGCTGAAGCTGTATTCGACACCCACCCCGAAGTCAGTCTGGATTTTAAATACGTCCAGGCAGCCCTGAAAGAGGGCTACACCAAACCTTTTCTGCTGGTCGACAGCAACCTCATTCGAAATAAAGCCCGTCGTTTCAAAGCTACCATGCCGTTGGTGCATCCGCACTATGCAGTCAAGGCAAATCCAGACCCGCGCGTTCTCAGAACTATGATCGAGGAAGGCGTTGGATTTGAAATCGCCTCCATTTCAGAGCTGGATCTCCTGCTCAGCCTGGGCGTGCCCGCTGCGGAGGTTTATTACAGCAATCCAATGAAGGCACGGGCTTATCTGGAATATGCGGCGTCCAAGGGCGTCGAATGGTACGTGTTGGATAGTATCGAAGAGCTACGTAAAATCGTGAGTGTAAAGCCGGACGCGAAAATGTATTTGCGTATAGATACTCCCAACATTGGCAGTGATTGGCCTCTGGCAGGCAAATTTGGTACGCATGCTAGTGAGATCCAAGCCATCATTAACGAAGCAGTCAAACTTAAAGCCGATCTTGCGGGTGTGACCTTTCATGTGGGCTCACAGTGCCGCAATCCGCAGAACTGGCGAGTCGGTATCGAGCGGGCCAAAAAAGTTTTTGCCGATATGCGCCGTGTTGGACTGACTCCACGCTTGCTCAATATTGGCGGTGGCTATCCAGTACGGCACGTCAAGCCCATTCCTTCGATTGAAGTAATAGGAGAAGTGATCAACGCGGCTATTGCGGACTTGCCGAAGGATATTCGAATCATGGCCGAACCGGGGCGCTACCTGGTTTCGGACACGGCTTACTTTGTTTGCCGCGTAGTGGGCACCGCCACCCGCAATGGCAAGCGCTGGATGTACTGGGATGCGGGCATGTTTGGCGGTGTGATCGAAGTTACGGAAGGTCTGCGCTACGAAATCCTTTCCGATCGTACTGGGCACAGTATTCCTTGGTCCATTGCTGGTCCGACGTGTGATTCCGTGGACATCCTTATGCATGATGAAATGCTTCCTGCAGATATCCAGGAAGGCGATTTTATCTATCTTCCCAATGCTGGTGCCTACACCACTGCCTATGCCAGCAATTTCAACGGTTTTCCGTTACCGGATGTGATCGTATTGTGATTGTGAGAGCAAGCTAAAGAAGAATTCGTGGAATTAAGATGGCGGGGCTGAAATAACAATACGTTATCGCCCCGCCATTTTATTTTTTAGGGCTGATTCCGATTTTAAACTAGCGGCCAGCCATCTTGCGGTCATACACCACAAAATGGTATTCCAGCCCATCATCTTCGTCCACGAGATGTTTCTCCCGTGAAGTTTCACGCCATTCGCCACGACTGAATTCGGGGAAGAATACATCACCGGCGAAATCTCTCTGAATCTCGGTAATATACAAACGATCGCATACCGGTAAAGTTTGCCGGAATATTTCAGCGCCGCCGATGATAAAGCTTTCTGCCGTATCTTTGTTGTTGTAGCAGGTTCTCAGCGCCGTGGCTACCGAATGCACTACGATAGCGTCTTCGATTTTATACCTCGGTTGATGCGTAACGACAATACAGGTGCGGCCAGGCAATGGCCTGCCGATGGATTCGTAAGTTTTACGTCCCATGATTACGGGGTGTCCCATGGTCAGCGCTTTGAAGCGTTTCAGATCGGGTGGTAGCCGCCACGGTAATGCGTTGTCTTTTCCGATGACCCGATTCTGAGCCATCGCTACCAGAATGGATAGGCGTCGAGGAGTCATACTGCGACCGGCGCCTTGATTGCCGGGTAGGGATGATAGCCTTCGAGTTCGAAATCTTCGTACCTGAAATCAAATATACTGGTTATTGAGGGGTTCAATTTCATTACCGGTAGTTCTCTCGGTACTCGGCTCAGCTGTTCCCGGGCCTGTGGCTGATGATTAAGGTAGAGATGGGCATCACCAAGGGTATGCACGAAATCTCCTGGTGTCAGATTGCAATTTTGTGCCACCATTAACGTGAGCAATGCATAAGAGGCAATATTGAAGGGCACCCCCAGGAAGATATCTGCGCTGCGCTGATAAAGCTGGCATGAAAGTTTGCCGCCGGCAACGTAGAACTGAAATAAAGCATGACACGGCGGTAATTTCATTTCCCGCAATTCGCCCACATTCCAGGATGAAACCACCATGCGCCGTGAGTCAGGTGTGTTTCTGATTTGCTCGATTACCTGGGTGATCTGATCAATTTTCTGACCTTTGACGCTTGGCCAGGATCGCCACTGCCGGCCATATATCGGACCCAGATCACCATCCTCGTCGGCCCATTCATTCCAGATGGAAACGCCGTTGTCATTGAGATACCTGATGTTGGTATCGCCTCGCAGAAACCATAGTAATTCATAGATGATGGATCTCAGATGGCATTTCTTGGTGGTAACTAGTGGAAAGCCCCCGGCGAGGTCGAAACGCATCTGGTAGCCGAATACGGACAGTGTCCCCGTCCCGGTGCGATCGGATTTCTTGTGCCCGTGCTTGAGCACGTGTTGCATTAACTCGAGATATTGCTGCATAGGAAATCAGACATGAAAAAGGCCGGGATTTAAGCTGCAACAGGCAGAGTAGAAGTGTGGCGTATATAATAATGTGCCTACATTTTACAGGATAGCTGCCCATATGTTTGCTACATTGACACAGAACGCGTCGCCCCTGAGCGAATCAGGAAACGCAATGCATATCCTGGTGGTACTGCCAAAGCCGAAAAAGTCATCAGATAAGCTTCAAAGCATGCCTGATTTTTTGGGTAAGGCGGTACTGAAAATTATATTGTCGCGGCGAAAAATTCAGCTTGGGGAAATCGGCGATGCTCCGATGACTGCCAATCTTCGTAATGGCGCCTTGTGCGTTTGGGTCATGGTTGATCCCGATAAATCCGTATTCGAGCAGCAAACTTCCATTCGCAAAGCCGTGCAAGTGCTGCTGGATGAGAATCCCTCGGAAATACATCTTGCGGTTTATGGGGGCCTGGACGAGAAGCGAGCATTCTCTGGACTATCCATATATGCCACATGGATCAACAGTGCAGCGCTGCCGCTGCGAAAAACCGGAAAGAAAGAATCCGGCAGGAAGCCGTTGGCTAGAATCGTGTTGCACGGACATCAGGAAACGGACAATTTTGCGTTGCTGCATGCCAAAGCTGAAGGTAATCTGCTTGCACGTGAACTTACGGTACTTCCACCCAACGAACTGACTCCGGGAATTTATCGCAAGCACGTCAAGAAACTTGCGGCCACTGAAGGCTGGAAGCATGAGGAATTCGATGTCAAAACACTGCGAAAAATGGGTGCGGGCGCGTTTGTTGCCGTGGCGCAGGGCAGCGATCCCGAAGATGCGGCCATTGTACATTTGCGACGGCGCGTTAAGCACGCAGTCAAAACTGTCGCGCTGGTGGGTAAAGGTATCTGTTTCGATACCGGGGGCCATAATTTAAAGCCTGCTCGCCACATGCACGGCATGCATGAAGATATGAATGGTTCGGCTGTGGCGCTGGGTCTTTTATTAGCCGCGACCCGGGCCAATTTACCGGTGAATATCGATTGCTGGCTTGCCATCGCCCAGAATCACATCAGCCCTCGTGCTTATAAGCAAAATGATGTCATAGTCTCACTGAATGGTACAACTGTCGAGATAATCCATACTGACGCAGAAGGCCGGATGGTGCTGGCCGACACGTTGACTCTTGCCGCGAAGCAGAAGCCCGATGTGATGATGGATTTTGCGACGCTGACCGGCAGCATGCATACAGCGCTCGGCTCGCATTACAGCGGTATTCTCAGCAATCGGGAGAATCTGCTGCAAAAGGCGCTGATAGCGGGAAAATCAAGTGGGGAACGAGTCTGGGCTTTTCCGATGGAGGCTGATTACGATACCGAGCTTGAAAGCAAGATCGCGGACATCAAGCAGTGTACCCTCGAAGGCGAAGTGGATCACATCCTTGCCGCCCGATTTCTTAACAAGTTTGTGGACGATATCCCTTGGCTTCATATGGATCTTTCCGCATGTAGCAGTAAAGGGGGGCTGGGCGCTGTGAGCAGCGACGTTACTGGCTTTGGCGTGGCGTGGGGAGTTGAGATGCTGGAAAATCTCTGAGTAACTATGACGCCCTCGTGAACTATTAAGATATTTTCCCGGAAGCAGAATCCAGAAAATACAGTGCAGGGCTCAGCGTGCGGGAATTGCAGTTAATTTATCGCCGATTCAAACAATCCTTAGTACTGTTTTACCTGCGGTATGTCCCGCTTCGATCAGTCGGTGGGCTGCGGCGGCTTGCTCCAGCGGCAGTTCCAAGCCGATGTGCACCTTGAGTTGCCCTGCTCGAACAGTTTTGCGCCGCGTTCAAGTATGCGAGTCTGCGCGACGCGCGCCGCGTGCAATCCGAAATAGAGCGGGGCGGTTATTTGCACGTACCCAATGCTCAGGTTGCGCAACCGCGCCATGTTGGTAAATTTAATATCGCACGTGGTCGAGAGCAACGTTACTACACGGCCATACAGCCGGGTTGCAGCAAAGGATTTGCAGAAAGTAACGCCGCCCACTGTATCCACGATGAGTCTCGCACCCAGGCCGTTCGTCCAATTCAGGGTTGCTTCAACAAAATCCTGCTGACTATAATTAATCGCCAGGTCGGCACCTAGCGATTGCACAAGCTCCGCCTTCTGTGGACTTGAAATGGTAGTGGCAATTAATGCATTGAAATAATGGGCGAGCTGAATCGCAATGTGGCCCACACCCCCTGCGCCAGCATGGATCAGGGTTGAATTACCCTCCCTCAAATCGCCGCGATTTATCAGAGCCTCCCATGCCGTAATCAGCGCCAGCGGTATGCCGGCAGCTTCCAGCATGGAGAGATTCTTTGGTTTCAATGCCAGATAGTCTTCCCGCACAACTGTATATTCTGCATAGGTTCCCGCTGGGTAGCCCAAGCCATTGTTGAAAAAAAACACTTCATCACCCGGGCGCACACGAGTCACTGAACTGCCAACCGTTTCCACCACACCCGCGCCATCGCAGCCGAGGATTGAAGGCAGCTTGTCGGGATAGTATATGTTGAGCTTGCGTACCTTGGTATCTATCGGGTTCACGCCCGCTGCATACAGCTTTACCAGCACGCTGGATGGGTGGGTTAGGACTGGTATGGGAATATCGGTGACTACCAGCACATCCGGTTCGCCCGGCGCGTTCATTTGTATGGCCTTCATAGAATAGTTTTATGATTTTCCTTTTTTTTCGCATACATAACGGACAAACCGCTGCCACCGATTGAGCTTTTGCGCAGGCTTATTCTGTGCATGCGTCTGCCGGTCACGGGCTACGCTTCGTTTCACCTCCTCATGAATCTGGCGTAGAGTTAAACCGCCGGGACCTTTGAGCTTGTCGGGATCAGGTTCAGTCATAGTCAGAGCTGTTAGCAAAGGGTAGTGTAATAGCGGTGCAGAGGGATATGTTAAACTTGAGACCTTGATTTAGCGAGAAAATAAAATGTCCGGCAATACTCTTGGAAAACTTTTCTGCGTTACTTCCTTCGGTGAATCTCATGGTCCCGCTATTGGTTGCGTAGTCGATGGCTGCCCGCCGGGAATGGAATTATCCATCGAAGATATCCAGCAGGACCTGGACCGGCGTAAGCCCGGTACTTCCCGCCACGTAACCCAGCGCCGCGAATCCGATACCGTGGAAATCCTTTCGGGGGTGTTCGAGGGCAGGACTACCGGCACACCTATCGCGCTACTGATACGTAACGAAGATCAGCGCAGCAAGGATTACAGCAAAATAATGGATACTTTCCGCCCGGGGCATGCAGACTATGTCTACTGGCAGAAATATGGAATACGCGATTATCGGGGGGGCGGACGTTCCTCCGCTCGCGAAACTGCGGTGCGGGTTGCGGCAGCGGCAATCGCCAAAAAATGGCTACTGGCGAAATATGGCGTGGTAATACGCGGCTTTATGGCACAGTTGGGTCCAATAAAGGTTCCGTTCAAACAGTGGGAAGTGGTTAACCAGAATCCATTTTTCGCCGCTGATGCTGATCTGGTACCCCGTTTGGAAGAGTTCATGGATAAGCTGCGCAAATCCGGTGATTCGGTCGGCGCGAAAATCAGCGTAGTCGCGGAGGGCGTGCCAGTTGGCTGGGGTGAACCGGTATACGATAGGCTGGATGCAGAAATTGCCTATGGCATGATGAGTATCAATGCGGTAAAAGGGGTGGAAATTGGCGCAGGATTTAGCGCGGTAACGCAGAAAGGCACCGAACACTCCGATGAGATTACTTCGGAAGGATTTTTGAGCAACAACGCTGGCGGTATTGTGGGAGGTATTTCCACCGGTCAGGATATCGTCGTTAATATTGCCATCAAACCTACTTCAAGCATCCGGTTGGAACGCCACTCGGTAGATAAGACCGGTAAACCGGTGATAGTGGTCACTCACGGCAGACACGATCCTTGCGTGGGCATTCGCGCCACCCCCATTGCGGAAGCGATGCTGGCATTGGTACTGATGGACCACGCGCTGCGTCATCGTGCGCAAAACGCAGATGTAAAGTGCACAATGCCAAAAATTCCTGCCAAAGCCATCAGGAAAAAAGAGGCTGCTTCCCCCCTTCTTGAGGCAGAGCCTAAATTTACGGAGAACCCGGAACCGGATGAGGCGTGAATACCGGGAATTTGCCTGGATTTGCCACCAGCAAAAATGAGGCTGGGAAATGCCCACGGGCGGCGTTGCGCTAAATTACGAAGGAGATACCGCGTAGTTCGACGCAGGAGACCTCAAAAATAGCATGGTGCCAATTTATCCTCGCAGACTTGCAGCTACAGCAATTCCGGCTGCCGATGCGCCCGTCGACGCCAATCCAGCCACGCATCCACCCGTGTGCGATAGTAGCGAAGCCAATCGCTCTGATGCCGTTCCACCACATATCTCATCTGCATATTTTTGATCTAGGGCTGAAGGAACTCCTTGAAGGGCCATTCCTCCGCCGGGGCAGGCCTTCCTATTAAGAAACCTTGCGCATAGTCGACATCCATTTTCTCTAACAGGGCGAGCGTCGCAGCATTTTCCACGAACTCGGCTGTTGTCTTCTTTCCGAACCCCCTTGCTACGTCGCATAAAGCTTTTACCAGAATTTGATCGTCAGGACTGTCGGCCAAATTCCGTATAAACGAACCATCGATCTTTACCACATCAATAGGGAGTTGCCTGATGTAATAAAAAGACGAAAACCCAACGCCAAAATCATCCAGCGTAAAACTGCAACCAAGTGCTTTAATCGTTTCCATGAGTTTGCGCGCGCCTGGCAAGTCCTCCAAAGCTGCCGTCTCGGTGATTTCAAACATGAAATTTGACGGATTGGCATCGTAGCGAGCGAAGGCTTCCGTCAAGATAAGTAGCAACTCCGGGTCATGAAAGGCATGAGCCGATAAATTTATCGAGAAACGGACCGAGGGTCCCCGATGCTGGATTTCAGCTGACAGGGCAATGGATTTTCGTAACACCATATGATCAATGGCATGAATAAGACCGGTTTGTTCTGCCGCGGGGATGAAAAGGTGGGGAGCGAGTATTGTTCCATCATCATCGAGCATGCGCAGCAGCACTTCGTAATGATCAATAGTTTTGTCCCGTATATGCATAATAGGCTGGAAGTGGAACAGGAATCTCTCGTGTAAAAGAGCGTATTCAATCTTCTCTTTCCAATATACAAGGGTATACATGCGTTCGCGGGTTTTCTCTTCATCGGAAAATAAATGCCAACCACCGCGCCCCGCTTCCTTTGCCTGATACATGGCGAGATCCGCCGCAGCTAACAGATCATGAACATTGTTCCCATGTTCTGGAAAAAGTGCGATACCAATACTTGCCGAAGCTTTATGAGTTCGACCATTTACGGTTAATTTTCCTTCGCTCAGGCATGCAAGCGCATTTTTTGCTACTTCTATTGCCCCTGCTGCGGTAGTTTGCGGCAAAATAACTGCAAACTCGTCTCCCCCCAAGCGTCCAAGAATGTCGACGCTGCGAATACTGCCAAGTAACAAACGCGCAATCATTTTCAGTAAAGCGTCACCCGTCTGATGTCCGCTCGTATCATTTATATACTTGAACTGATCCAGGTCGAAAAAGAGTAATGCACCCGAATAGTCGTAACGTGCAGCCAAATTGAGCATTTGCTCCAATTCTTCCTGGAAACGCCGCCGATTAAATAAATCCGTGAGGGGATCATGATCGGCCAGCCAAGCTAACCGGCCCTCCGCCCGTTTGTGCTCCGTCATGTCGAGACCTACGGATAATATTGCCGGGTCATCTGCGTTGATCGCATTTAGATGAGAATGAAGCCAGAGAATGTGTCGTACTGACCGGTCCTTACACAAAACATTGGCCTCATGACGCAGTTGGTCTCTTTGTTCTGACCGCACTTTCTCAAGGTGAGCAGGCAAGTCCTGCAGATCATTCTCCAGAGCAAGAAGTTCGATGAAGGGCTTTCCCTGCAATTCTTTGTTTGTATATTGGATAAGCGTTTCGCCATGCGCGTTAAGCGTGAGAATTTCACCATTGGCATTTTGGGTAAGCACAATCACCTGCGCGATATCAAGCAAGTTTTTACTAAAATTCATCTCTTTGCTCAGTTCATCCATTTTCCTGGCTAGATTAAGCGTTCGGTCGGCGACCTGACCTTCGAGTTTTTCTAGCTGATACGACAAGACGACTGATTTTTCATCGAGCATGTCAATCTCATCCATTAACCATTGTTTCCTACCGGATGAATGGACCGATGAGCGAAAATTTTCGAATTTACTATTAGCCAAGAGCGGTAGAGCAGAGACAATGCGTTTGAGCCGCGACAGCGGCTTCGTGAGAATTACAAACAACAGTATTACGGAGAGCAAAAGCCCCACCAAGCCAATAACCATATTCTGTCGTGTCGAACTTCGGATGGTATCGATAGTAGAAGTGATGTCGGTGATAACGATCAACTGTGCCCTGTTGGAAACATTTGCCTTGCCGAGGGGAAGCAGTTTTATTTGCTGGTACCCGTTGCCCCAAAAACCCTGAACACCTTTTTCCAGGCTGCTAAGACTGGGGTATTTCTGCGCAACCTCGTTGAGAATAGAAAGATTTCTTTCACGATTTGTGAGCGCGGTGATCCGCACGCTCCAATTCGGAATTCTTATGTCGTTATTCTTCGGAGTATCCTCATGTTCTTTGATAAGTAACCCAATATCGGCGCCTGAGATATCATTGAACCCTAAAATGGCATCAACCAAAGGGGCGCCAATGACTACAACGCCGACACTTCTACCCTCCACAAGCAGGGGCGCGACTGCGAATTGCATACATGTTTTTTCGCAGCTGAGAGGACTTGTGGGCTGTTCGCGTGCGTTGGCTTCGCGAACCCAATCCTTTATCAAATTGTTTACATGAATATCAGATCCGTATCCCCCCCAACTCGCCAGAAGCTGATTCGATTTATCATAGAAACGTACAACCTCAATGCCCTTATTCAGCTGCAAAGTTGCCCAGTGCTGGTCAAATGTTTCAGCAATATTTTTTCCGTCGCTTGCGAGCAACTCGTCACCCATTCCTTCCAGAAAAGGTACCAAGTCGGCAAGCTGATGCAAATCTTGCGAGACCTGTTTGATTAGACCTTCAACTTCGCTGCCATAGCGGTGGTGTTGTACATCCCGTTGCTGTTCGAAATTATCTATCAGGCTTGAGTAGGTGATTGCAGTGAACGAACCTACAATAGCAAGCAATATCAAGCTGCTCAGAAACAAGACTTTCCACTTAAGTGGAAATTGGCGCGGCCCCCCTTTGGCGGTGCCGACGCGCTGTACCGTGCCTCGATGGGGGGTTTTCTGCATGCGTATCGTTGCTAGAACCGATAGGAACCAAGGATCGAGAACAGATCCCAGCGCTGAGACACGTCGCGAGAATGATTATTAAGATTCGGATTATCGAGAGTCGAGAGCCAGCCGTTACCGTTTACATGGTGATATTCCACGCGCAGCATGAACTCCGGCGTGACATTCCAGCGTAAGCCCACAGTCATATCCTTGGCGAAGCGTGTATCTGCGAGACCCGTTCTGGCGCGTGGATTCTCGGCAACCCATTTTTTCCCATACGGGTCGTCCTTGTCCGTGAGCAATACATCGTAACGGACAAATCCTTCCCATGCGGGGGTAAAGCGGTAGGCACCTTGGAAATAATAACTTTCTCCGTAGTAGTCCATATCCCTAATCGCGCCGAAATTGTTTAATTGAAGGTGGCGCAGCGCATATTCCGAGGTGATGCTCCAGCGTTCGGCATTGTATTGGGCGGAAAAAACGAGGGGAGTAAAACGAAGCGAACCTGCTTGAAGTAGATTATCGGAATTGGGCGCATAGTCAACATTTAGCTGGGTCGCGCTGATGGCGAGGCGGACTCGTCCGCCATCGAGTTCATAATTCACGCGGCCGACGTAGGAGATTTCTGGTGCCAGGTGACCCGGTCGCTGTCCGCCAAATACGGCGGCTTCGGTTTCGTCACCACGGACCAGTGGGCGCACTACGCCCGCCTGAAAGGAAATATCCCCCAGATCGGAACGATACTCTCCGTACAAATGCACGCCATCTGCAGCAATAGCCAGCTTGCGGGTTCGATCGAAGTAAATGGATTGCGGCAATAAAATGCTTGGCCGCGTGAAGGGAACATCGCGCGTGTCATTGTAGAAGCCAAGAGGATTTTTCATTCTGCCGAGACGTATTCCGAGCTGGCTGGTTTCGCCTGAAAAATATGTGTAATCCATAAACCCATAATCTAGACGCACGTTGCCGGGACTGCCCTGGCCCGCGGTGCGCGATAGCATTTGTGCCGAAAATTGCAGTCTGCTCAAAGGCCGCATGGAAGCATTTAATCCAAGTTCCCTGAAATCGAAACTGCCGCTACCAGAACTACTCGGCCCAAAGAAGTTATTGTTGCCCGAACTCATTAACCAGGACTGGCTCGCGAAGCCGTGAATTTGCAAGTTATGAGGCAGTTTTGGCATTTCCGGCAATTGCAGCAGCTTCGACAGCGCTTGAGCCTGCACAGATAAACTGCAGACGAGGGCCGACAAGGCAAAGACGCTGGCAGCCCAAGGAGCACGCTTACCCATGCCGTTATTTGATCTCAGGTACATTGACTCTGCCATCCGTCTTGGATTTCGTTAAATAGCCGATTGCCCCAGGAGTACTGGCAACCTTGGACAGCATTTCCTCCGGGGAGGCCACTGTATCAGGGGCTTGGCCGGTCCCGGAAAACACCAGTCGATCCCAGGCAAGGCGCAATTGATACGGAAAAACATTCAACTGTTCTTTAGAGAAGGAAGCGTGCAGGGGCGCGTCATCGCGCATCACAAATACTCTGATTGCGGTGCCGTCCGGCCAAGCGTGCAGGCGCATGCCAAAGATTGCTCGCAGAGAACTCTTGGAGAGCGTTTTCTCGTTGACGCTTGGGTGAGTGACGATCTCATACGGCTCCACTGCCCGCGCAATGCCGGCATAGCTTGTAGCGAACAGGAGGCATACAAATAGACTGTAGCGGGCGATATTTTTTCTAATGGTCACGATTTATATCCGTGATACCTGCTAAAGCAAGTCAAGGTTAAAGTTAGTAAAATAGAAATAAACGGCACCGTGAAATCAATCGGGTCTTGGCAGCGCAGCGTTATGTGCGAGCCATATTTTTTTCATGCAGCGTTCTTCAACAACGTTGATAATGGATGCTAAGGTAAAAACTGTAGAAATCATCCAAGGTTTTATCGTTCGCTCTTCATCAGCAGTGTTCGGAACTTGACGAGGAACCAGGCACTCGTTCGCTGGATGGTGGGGTGACATTGCCGTAATCAGTAACGAGCTCCCAAAATTGCTTATGGTTTTGGTGCATCTTGTCCAGCATCTTGATTAGATCGACATAATAAGGACGGCGTGGGCCATGATGGTCTATTACCGGCCCAACAGGATCAAGTTGTAACCCATAGAACCCCAACAATCTATTCAGCGCAGGCTCCATGACTGAGAACCAGTGGGTGATATTGTGTTGAACCGACATACGAATTATGCCGACCGCAAGCGCGAGCATAGGGTGAGGAAAGCGCCGTTGCTTTGTCGGGACCCATTTTTCAATACTCTGGTCATTCTCAATGGCTTGGATTAATTCATGTCCCCGTCTGCTGAACCGACGTATAACGACTAAGCGGGATATTTCCCCGATGTTTTGCCGTGAGAGCCTGCTAGTATCAATCAGGGCAGGGTCAAGTTGAGTATGCTTTTCGGTGGGAAAAAGTTTTTCCGGGTTCAACGGATCGTGGAGTATCAGCCGGGCCGTTCCGACAAATTCACCAGAAGGACGATGCCGCAGAATGATATGAGCTGAGTGGCGGTCATATTCATCGCTTTCCATCTCGGTGGGATAATTGGACGCCTCAAATCCTGGAGCACGTTGTTCGATACAATACACTTGGTAGCGGAGGCGAAATACAGCGCGCAATAATTCCGGGGAATGGGCATCGATAACTTCGAAATATTCGTGAAAGGCGGCAACCACGTCATTCATGAGAATGAAACTCTAATAGTAGCTTTAAACAGATAGGCGGGTTTTGAAAAGCTTTGTTGGCAGTCCGCTAATTGTTGCATGCTGGCTAACCTATTTGAGCACCCTCTGTTACCGGTCAAGCAATGGCGATGTGCGCATATGATGGGGAGGACGCGTCTTTGATTATCCATGAACATAGAAAATTTAGACCGGACAGCACGGGTGCCGCTGCTTACGTGGAAAATTTGGTTCTTTGATATTGGGCAGTAGAAGCAGTGGGAGGAAGCGCAATTGCGCGGAGCCTGCTTCATTGTTTTGGGGCGCGTTAAAATGGGCCGTCGCACTGGATGCCATAAGCTTTCTATTGCCGGAGGAAGCATATTTCGCCGACCTATTTATTGATTGAGAGCGGTGCTATGAGACAACGGATTGGGAATCATGGATAGCTGTAAGATTTTACAGCTGGAAATTATAAAAATCGGCGATAATCAATAACTGGGGCTGATCTAAAAGAATGAGGCCAGCGTTGGTCGCAGCCGTTACGGAAATCATTGTGAAACAAACTGGTACATCTATCCACTTTCGCCAGTACGCATTGGCCTCACGGATCATTGATTTGTCTATCAACAATATGGTGCGGCAAATTGCCAATCCCGCGCAGTAATGCTTGCGATAACTCACACGTCGAACTATATTCTATTTAACCAGCGCTCGGAAAATGTGTTACGCCGCGATATGAAGAGCTGTGTTTGGATCTTAGGGCCGAGGAGAACCTTTTGCCTTCTATCCATGCCAATTCCCGGGTGAATGACAGAAAACGACCTAGTTCTTAAGTGCTATAAATAACATTCTATCATGACTCCGGGGCTTGGCTGTCGTCTTTTGACGACAATTTTTATCGGATGAGTGGAAAACGACGTCTCATTTTAAACCGCTATCGGGGCCGCAGCAGAGAAGGTGTATTTCCACCCCACACCTGCTGCAGGGGAAATCCCAAGCCAGCGATCCTTGCAATGCTGAGATGTAGCGCTCCGCCAAAAGAGCAAGCTCTACGTCGGCTCCAAAATCGCTCTTAAAGAAGTCTTATCCGGGTGCGTCCCCATTTCTCCTCGCGCTTCTTTGTGCTAACCTTTCAATGCATCGGGCAAGAGGTTGTCCAAGAGTAATATCGGGTACGCCGTTTGTTTTGCCTGCTACAATTGTAAACGCTATATTCGCAGCCCATTGAGTGGCTTGGGCTTTAGGGTAAAAAGTACCGCATTTCTGTACGCTTTTTTATCTATCTCGACATCATTCGATGTGCCCGTTTTCTGATATGCGCCATGCCGGAGTTCGTCACGGAGAATGGCGAGAACGGGAGAAAATTGAGTGGCTTGATCAGGAAAGATTAAAAGAAGTGGAACGCGTGATGGGGCTGAAGCCAGCAACCACGCCAAAAAAAACAGGAATGCGGTGGCTATTGAGGATGTTACGTGGTGCCCAGAAGAGGACTCGAACCTCCACAGTGTTGCCACCGCTAGGACCTGAACCTAGTGCGTCTACCAATTCCGCCATCTGGGCATGCCCGCATATGTCTTAGACAGATGCGTGGACTAGAGGCGCAATTTTATAGGAAATCATTGCTTTGTCAATCAAGAAGAAACCCAAACTCCGCAATCTGGACCCTCATCTTGAGCGTGAAAAAGAGCGTTACGGCCATGCGGTGCCGAGCCGGGAGTTCATGCTGCAAATCCTGAAAGAGCAGGGCATTCCCATGAATGAGAAAGCATTGCAGAACCTGCTCGAGATCACGGAAGAAGAAAATGAAATTTTTGGCCGGCGTGTTTCCGCGATGCTACGGGAAGGCCAGCTCATGCGTAACCGCAAGGGCGATATCTGCGTGGTGGAGAAGCTTGATCTTATCAAGGGCAAGGTACAGGGTCACGCGGATGGTTTCGGATTCCTGATACCCGACGACGGCAGTCCCGATTTATTTTTGAGCGCCAAGGAAATGCACAAGGCATTGCACGGCGACCGGGTAATGGTGCGCGAAATTGGCGTGGACCGGCGAGGGCGGAGAGAAGGAACTATTGTGGAGGTGCTAGAGCGTGCTGTGACGCACTTGGTAGGACGGCTGCACGCGGATCATGGAATTCTTTTTGTGGAAGCGGAAAACAGGCGTATCAGCCAGGACATTCTGATACCTAGAGAAGAATCCTTGGATGCAAGGGCAGGCCAGGTGGTGATGGTAAATATCATCCAGCAACCCAGTAAAAATGCGCAGCCCATCGGCCGCATCGTCGAGATTCTGGGTGAATATACCGCGCCGGGAATGGAAATAGAAATTGCCCTGCGCAAGCACGATTTGCCTTATCAGTTTCCGCCGGAAGTAGAGAAACTTTCCACGAAATTTCCGGCCAATGTGCTGAAAACAGAGTTGATGGAAAGAGAGGATATCCGCCATCTTCCACTGGTGACCATCGATGGCGAAACCGCGCGAGACTTTGACGATGCGGTATATTGCGAGCGCGATGGAAAGGGTTACAAGTTATATGTGGCCATTGCTGATGTCAGTCATTACGTGCATCCGCATGATGCGCTCGATCGCGAGGCGCTCACTCGCGGCAACTCGGTCTATTTCCCGCGCCGCGTGATTCCGATGTTACCGGAGGTGCTTTCCAACGGGCTATGCTCGCTAAACTCGCAAGTGGAGCGTTTGTGCATGGTGTGCGAGATGAGTCTCGACGGTACGGGCGATTTTAGCGAGTATCGTTTTTATCCGGCGGTGATGTATTCCCATGCCCGGTTGACCTACACCAAAGTGGCGTCCATGCTTGAGGACCCCAAGGGAGAGGACGCGAAAGAATACAAAAACCTTCTGCCGCATATCCAGTTGCTGTACAAGTTATTCAAGGTGCTATTGAAAGCAAGGGAGAAACGGGGGGCGATCGATTTTGAAACCATTGAAACCCAGATGATATTCAATGATCAGGGCAAAATCGAGTGTATTCTGCCGGTAAAACGAAACGATGCCCACCGTCTCATAGAAGAATGCATGCTGGCAGCCAACGTATGTGCATCGGATTTTTTAAAAAAGCATAAGCAGCCCACGGTCTATCGCATCCATGAAGGCCCTACGCCGGAAAAGCTTGTCGCGCTACGTGACTTTCTCAAAGAATTCGGTTTGCAACTAGGTGGTGGCGACGCGCCCAGCGCCAAGGATTATGCCAGGACGTTGACTAAAATTAAAGACAGGCTTGATGCGCAGTTGCTGCAGACTGTAATGCTCCGATCTTTACGTCAGGCGGTTTACAGTCCGGATAACGTCGGTCATTTTGGGCTAGCGTATGAATCCTATACTCATTTCACATCACCCATCCGGCGCTATCCCGATCTGCTGGTGCACCGTGCTATCAAGGCAGTACTGACCGGCACTGTTTACTCCCCCGGCGATTGGCATGAACTGGGCATACATTGCTCGCAGACAGAGCGTCGCGCGGACGATGCCACTCGGGACGTTGAGGCATGGCTCAAATGTTATTACATGCAGGACAAAATAGGTGAATGTTTTGATGGGGTTATAAGCGGCGTAACCGGCTTCGGCCTTTTCGTGGCGTTACATGGTGTGTATGTGGAAGGATTGGTGCATATTTCCGAGTTACCCAGCGATTATTTCCATTTCGATGCCGCCAAGCACATGCTGCTAGGAGAGCGCGGCGGCAAGCGGTATCGTCTTGGCGACCGGCTCCGGGTCAAGGTTGTTCGGGTCGATCTCGAAACCAGCAAGATTGATTTCGTGTTGGCTGGAAACGGTGAATAAGGCTCAAGGTTTGCCTAAAGGCGCCGGGTAATACCTGACTCTTATCGGCCAGTAGAGTATCGCGCGACGTCCATCCTATCTTTACGTTTACTTGGCTATAAGATGTCTAACATTCGCCTCATATTCGGTTTCCACGCCATCATCAGCCGCTTACGGCAGAATCCTGCCAGCGTCAAGGAAATCTTTCTTGATTCTGCCCGTCGCGACGAGCGCGCGCGTGATTTGGCGAAACTTGCCGAGGAGCAGGGAGTCCGGTTGATCTCCTGTGATAACGCAAGGCTCACGAGCATGGCAGGTAGTGCTCGTCATCAGGGTGTGGCAGCAAATATCGATGCGTCGCGCAGTTACGTGGACTTGGACGATGTGCTGGACACTCTCACCGAACCAGCACTGCTTCTTGTGCTTGACGGTATACATGATCCGCATAACCTGGGCGCATGTCTGCGTGTGGCCGATGCTTTTGGTGTTCACGCCGTGGTCGCACCCAAAGACCGCGCGGTCGGACTCACCGCCGCCGTCCATAAAGTAGCGAGTGGCGCTGTCGATTCGGTGCCTTATATTTCCGTCACAAATCTCGCCCGTACTTTACGGGAACTGAAGGACCGCGGCATTTCGGTAATTGGAGCCACAGCTGAAGCGGACAACGACCTTAATTTCACAAGATTGGAGGGACCCATTGCATGGGTGCTGGGAGGCGAGGGGAAAGGCATGCGCAGGCTTACGCGCGATACCTGTGACCGGCTCGTTTCCATTCCCATGCTGGGAAGTGTCGAAAGCCTGAATGTCTCTGTCAGTGCCGGTATTTGCTTGTTTGAGACGCGCCGCCAACGCGCAGGGGTTAAAACAGCAGGAATTCTCTGAATAAGAAGTGCTCCAATTATTGTTGTTGGCAAAAAAAGAACGACTACTAGAACCAAGCCAATGTGCGGTGCCGCCGATACCTATCGAACAATGTAATCTTCCGGCCTCTATCCTACCCATTCTGTATATGCGATATTCCTGATGAATCATTTCCTTGAAAACGCCGGAAGAAAATAGAGTTTTGATTTTCGATTTATTTATTTCTTATGGTTTTAAGCTTTAAGTTCTTTTCCTGATTGATATTTTTCGCCTTGTTCAGTATAGTACCGACCTCTTCAACCCTTGTCCCACCGTATCCGCATTGCGGGGGGCTCTATCCATAAGGAGACCTGCATGCGACATTACGAAATCGTTTTCATCGTCCACCCCGATCAGAGCGAGCAAGTGCCCGCAATGATTGAGCGGTATCGAGGCATAGTAACCGCCAAGAATGGGCAAATTCATCGCCTGGAAGATTGGGGCCGCCGCCAGCTTACCTATCTGATTCAGAAAGTTCACAAGGCACATTATGTGCTGATGAACATCGAATGCGATCAGGAAACGCTGGATGAGCTGGATCATGCATTCAAATTCAACGATGCTATATTACGTCACCTGACCATCAGGATGGACGGACCGGTGACTACGCCTTCGCCGATGATGCGCGAAGAAAAGTCAAGGTCCGCTTCGCCTGCGGTGGATGAGCTCAGAGAGACCTCCATAGCATAAGGCCAAGACAAGTTAATTGAATTGCAACCAAATTGTAATTTGCGGAAAGATTTTCGACATCAATAGCTTGCGTTATACCCCAGCGGGAGTGGCTGTGGCAGAATTTAGAATCAGCCATGTCTCACGTCAAATCGAAGCAGGTAAGCCGCGCCAGGTAGAGTGTGAAATTTCTGCGATTGCGCTGGCGAAGGTAGCTGAAACCATCGTGGATATAACGCCGGGTACCAAGATGAAGTTGATTGGTTTTTTGGCAAAAAAAAGCCGCATGAGTCTGCAATTGGTGTTGCACGTAAACAACATGGATTTCATTTAGTTGGAAATAGGAAAAAATTATGGCTCGTTTTACTTCAAGACGTAAAGATAGCAAGGATAAAGAGAAGGACAAGAAAGCCAATCGCCCCTTGTTCAAGCGCCGGAAATTTTGTCGCTTCACCGCAGAAGGTATCCAAAGGGTAGATTATAAGGATATTGAGATATTGAAAGACTTTATCAACGAAAATGGCAGGATCATTCCCGCCCGTATTACCGGCACTAAATCCCGGTACCAGCGCCAGCTGGGTATTGCCATTGAGCGCGCCCGTTTTCTGGCGCTGCTTCCTTACACTGATTTGCACTGAGGAGCGAGAGCATGCAAATCATACTTATGGAAAAAGTTGTCAACCTCGGCCAGTTGGGTGATGTTGTCAAAGTAAAGAACGGTTATGCGCGGAATTTTTTGATCCCGCAGGGCAAGGCAAAGCGGGCAACCCAGACCGCCATTGCCGAGTTCGAGGCAAAGCGCGCCGAATTGGAAAAAACACAGGCGGAGATCCTGGCTGCAGCCCAGGCCGAGGCAGCCAAGCTGGATGGATTAATGGTGCAGATAACCCAGAAAGCTGGGGTGGATGGCAAGCTATTCGGTTCGGTCACCAACGCTGACATCGAGGAGGCACTCAAAGTCTTGGGTTTTGATATTGAGCGATCAATGATACGTATGCCTCAAGGATCGTTGAAGCAAGTGGGCGACCATCCGTTGACTATTGCGCTGCAAAGTGAGGTATTGGCGCATATCGTGGTATCAGTTCTGGGTGAAGAAGGCTCCTGAGACGTTTTTCGCTGTGAAACTGAAGTGCGGGACCTTCTGAATAGAAGTCCTGGCCTGCCAGGCACGCAAGGGCGATTTGTGAATACGTAACAGGTGAATAGGCATTTCCCTTCGCTGTGGAATGTCACAAGTATACCTCGCCGCCCGGCAATCCGGGACCAGCACCCAGAGTGCAGTAAATCATGTGTTTTCCGCGTCTCTTGACTGACTCCTCAGTCACTCCGCAGAGGCGCTATTTAGAGCTCATATAAGAGCTGTTGACAGCTCTTTTTATTTTTCCATATCGTCCGGTGGTAAAATCTCTGTTGTTTTGTAATGTCACCACTGGATCCCATGGCTCAATTTCTCACCGCAGCCACCAACGATCAGTTGCTTGAATCCCTAAAAACGCCTCCGCACTCGGTTGAGGCGGAGCAATCTGTATTGGGCGGGTTGATGCTCGACAATCATGCCTGGGATAGGGTAGCCGACGTTATCACGGAGGAGGATTTTTACCGGCAGGATCACCGCCTTATTTACCGCCACATTTGCAAGCTGGTGGAGCACAGCAAACCGGCGGACGTAGTGACGGTTGCCGAGTCGCTGGAAATATCGGCAGAATTGCAAAACGTTGGTGGACTGGCTTACGTAGGGGTGATGGTTCAAAATACACCATCCGCGGCCAACATCCGCCGCTACGCAGAAATTGTGCGCGAGCGTGCGGTCATGCGCAGGCTTGCTCAGGTTGGGGCCGAAATCGCTGACTCGTCATATAATCCTGCAGGGCGTTCCGCCGCCAATTTGCTGGACGAAGCCGAGGCCAAGGTATTTGAAATCGCCGAGGCGGGGGCACGAGGAAAACAAGGTTTTGTTGATATCCAGCCGCTTCTGAAGCAGGTCGTGGAGCGTATTGAGACGCTCTACAATCAGGATAATCCCAGTGATGTGACAGGCATTGCTACCGGTTTCCATGATCTCGATCAGAAAACTTCCGGTTTTCAGCCAGGCGACCTGATCATTGTCGCGGGCAGGCCGTCCATGGGTAAAACTGCGTTCGCACTTAATATAGCCGAACATGTAGCGCTGGAACTGACAAAACCGGTAGCAGTATTCAGCATGGAAATGGGAGGAACGCAACTGGCGATGCGGATGCTGGGTTCCGTGGGCCGCTTAGATCAGCACAAGGTACGCACCGGCCGTTTGCAGGACGAAGACTGGTCGAAGCTCACTCATGCTCTGGGAAAGCTGAGCGACGCGCCGCTCTTCATTGATGAAAGCGCTGCATTGAACGCACTGGAGCTAAGGGCGCGGGCGCGGCGGCTTCATCGCCAGCATGGAGAGCTAGGATTGATCGTTGTGGACTACTTGCAGCTGATGTCCGCGAGTAGCCAAGGCGAGAACCGAGCCACGGAAATTTCGGAAATTTCGCGGTCGCTGAAAGCATTGGCAAAAGAATTGCAGGTGCCCGTAGTCGCGTTATCGCAATTGAACCGCAGCTTGGAGCAGCGCCCGAATAAGCGTCCAGTAATGTCAGATTTGCGCGAATCCGGTGCCATCGAACAGGATGCCGATCTAATTCTCTTTATCTACCGTGATGAAGTCTATAACCCCGAGACACAAGATAAAGGAATTGCCGAGATCATTATAGGCAAGCAGCGTAACGGCCCCATAGGTAAAGTTGACCTTACCTTCCTTGGCGAATATACAAGATTTGAGAGTTATGCCAAATCCGGGCATTACTAAACATTAAATTCACGCGCATCTGCTTCGCGGGTCGCCTGTATAAATCTCCAGTTCGTTTCAAACTTGAAGATTATCTAACAGTAGGTTTAAACTAGTGGAAACGTGATTTCGGGCATCCTTTATAGTACTTCGGCCGCATAATCTGCCAATCTGGACCGCTCGCCACGCTGTAACGTCACATGTCCGTTGTGATTCCAACCTTTGAAGCGGTCTACCACGTAGGTTAATCCTGAACTTCCCTCGGATAGATAAGGCGTGTCTATTTGTGCGATGTTTCCCAGACATACTACCTTTGTGGCAGGGCCAGCGCGGGTGATGAGTGTTTTCATCTGCTTGGGTGTAAGGTTTTGTGCTTCATCAATGATCAAAAACTTATTGATGAATGTGCGTCCACGCATGAAGTTGAGTGATTTTATCTTGATACGCGAGCGAATCAGGTCACGCGTGGCAGCACGTCCCCATTCGCCGGCATCGCTATCGGTTTTATTGAGCACTTCCAGGTTATCTTCCAATGCACCCATCCACGGTGTCATTTTTTCTTCTTCGGTTCCGGGTAGAAAGCCGATATCCTCACCCACTGGCACGGTGACGCGGGTCATGATAATTTCTGAATATACTTTGTACTCAAGCGTTTGCATTAGGCCAGCTGCCAACGCAAGCAGGGTTTTGCCGGTTCCCGCCTGTCCCAACAAAGTGACAAAATCCACTTCCGGATTCATCAGTAAATTCAATGCAAAATTTTGCTCGCGGTTGCGCGCAGTAATGCCCCACACATTGTTTTTGTGATGGGTATAGTCTTTAAGAGTCTGCAGAACCGCCGTCTTACCACTGTGCTCCTTGACTTGAGCGTAGAAGGGTTTGTCGTGCTCCAGATAAACAAACTGATTTACCAGGAAATTTGCGCATAGCGGCCCATTTACTCGATAAAACGTATGCCCGGACTGCTGCCATGATTCCATTTCTTTTCCATGCTGATCCCAGAAATCCAGTGGCAATTCCTGTATGCCGGAATAAAGGAGATCAGTGTCTTCCAGTACTTTATCGTTGAAATAATCTTCTGCCGCCAGCCCTAGCGCACGCGCCTTGATACGCATATTAATGTCTTTGGAGACCAGCGCGACGCTCTGACTTAGGCAGGTCTCATGCAAAAACTTCACCACGCCAATGATCTGGTTATCGGCACTGCCGCTGGCCAGCCGTACGGGCAGCACGCTACTTATCGCCTGGGTCTGAAGGAATAGCCGGCCGGTGGCGCTTTTGCTGCCATGCGATGCTAGCGAAATGCCCTCGTCAATATCAGCGACTGCGCTACACACAATCTCATCCAGAAAACGGCTTGTCTGACGGGCGTTGCGCGCCACTTCCGACATTCCCTTCTTATTGTTGTCGAGCTCTTCGAGAGTGACCATAGGGATGTAGATGTCATGTTCCTGAAAATGGAACAGGCTGGTGGGGTCATGCATCAGCACATTGCTGTCGAGTACAAATAACCTCGGATTAGTCCGCAACCGCGTGACTGCTGTAACGGGAGAAGCCGATTTCCTGGGGTTCATGACTCCCCTCTGGGTAAGGTCTCTACGAACTCCAACACTTCCTGAACATGACCAGGGACCTTGACCCCCCGCCATTCCCGCTGCAATATTCCTTTCGGGTCCAGCACGAAAGTACTGCGTTCTATGCCACGAACCTGCTTCCCATACATATCTTTCATTTTGATGACGTTGAACAGCTTACAGGTAGTTTCGTCAGTGTCGCTCAAGAGCTCGAAGGGGAATCCCATTTTTGTCTTGAAACTTTCATGCGATTTAACGCTATCGCGCGAGATTCCCACAATATCGCAGTCGAGCTTGGCGAATTCGCTATAAGCGTCTCGGAATTGTTGGCCCTCCGTAGTACAGCCGGGCGTGTCGTCTTTGGGGTAGAAATAAATTACCAGATACTTTCCTGAGGTTTCGGATAGACGGAATAGCTTATTGCCGGTGGAGGGAACCTCAAAATCGGGAATAGGCTGTGTTAACATGGTAGAGGAGCTCATTTTAAATGACTCGCTAAGAAATTGGCTTATGGACCCTTTGGTTTTGCATGGTAACAAAAAGATGACGTAAAGCAAAACGGGCGCCGTGAGTCAGAGGGGACCCCGAGTATTGTAGACCGGGGACTTTTATAAGCCCGAGGTGCCCAGCATTTGCCCTCGCGTTGCATCTGCCCAGCAATTGGGTGTTTCAAACAAACGCACTTGTTCCAGTCTAAGGTGATTGCCATAGCTATCCTGATAGGCCGCGTCGAGTATGCGGAATGCGGCGAGAGCGAGATTTTCCGCTGTTGGCGGCGCATCCAGCACTATTGTTCTATGGTCTTCGAGGGACTGAAGAAATTGCAATACCGGAATATCTTCCGAATGCACAAGGAAGGCGTGATCCCATTTATCTACCAGCACAGTATTGGCAATACGTTTCACTTCTGAATAATCCATCACCATCCCTTGCTCGGCGACGCCTGTGTCAGTAATAATGTCGCCAGACAAGGTAATTTCAATAGCATAACGATGACCGTGCAGGTGTCGGCATTTGCTATTGTGAAATGGTATGCGGTGGCCGGCATCGAATTCCAGCCTGCGTGTGATTAACATTATGGGAATTGTAGCATTGCAGCGGACCTTCAAACGATTGAATATTGCGGATCACAGTCGCGACAGTGCGGGGATGACTTACGTATATCCGGTCGTGTCGCGCCGCGCTGGCGGCGTATCGGTAGGCATCAATCTCAATCCCAACAATGCTTGCAACTGGCGTTGTATTTATTGCCAGGTGCCGGAACTTAAACGTGGCGCCGCGCCGGTGATTGATGTGGCTAGGCTAGAAAAGGAGTTGCGCGTATTTTTGCATGAAATTCAATATGGATCTTTCATGCAGACGCAGGTGCCCTTGGAAGCGCGACGCATTAATGATATCGCTTTGTCGGGCAATGGCGAACCCACCAGCGCCAGAGAATTTGAGCAGGTGATCGAGGTGATTGGAAAGGTAAAGTACGAATACGATTTGCCAGAAGAACTTAAATTGGTGTTGATTACGAACGGCAGCTTGATCGACCGCCCTGGTGTGCAGGCAGGGTTGCGTCGAATGGCGGAGCTTAATGGCGAGGTCTGGTTCAAGCTGGACAGTGTCACGCGCGAGGGCAGACAGCGCATCAATAACACACGAATGAGCTTGAAGCGGATGGGTGAGAACTTGCGGTTGGCTGCAGTATTGTGCCCTACCTGGCTTCAGACCTGTGTGTTTCAAATGGACGGCAAACCGCCGGTAAAGGAGGAAACAGACGCATATCTGGGTTTTATAGAGGACTTGCTACGGGAAGGTGTAGCGCTCAAGGGAGCGCTACTATACGGTCTTGCTCGTCCATCCACGCAACCCGAAGCCTCGCGACTTACAAAAGCTAGTCAAGCGTGGATGGAGACGTTTGGTAAAAAAATCCAGGATCTGGGACTCGCCGTCAAGCTCAATCCTTGACAGTGGCACTGAAGTTGTTTGGAGTCCGGTTATTTTGATTTTCCAGCCTTTTTCAGGCTTTTGTACAAATCAGGATCCTGGCTTTTCAGTAATGCGGCCACAGCCAGATCATCTTTTCTAATCTTGGACAGATCGATATGCTCGATATGTACGAGTCGTACAAGTTCTCTCACGGGTCTGGGCATATTCCGCCCACTTTCATAACGGGAGCCACCACTTTGAGTGACGCCGACCTTGCTCCAGAAATCATGCTGATTAAGACCAAGCTTACGCCGGATGTCACGAGGATTGGATATTTCTTCAAAGAGTTTCATGAGTCAGCTCTCTATAGGTTATGGTATGAGTTATGTTATCGGATTATTGCGCATTCATAAATTTAATTTGTTTTGCTATTCATTGCAAGTATTAAGTGCATCCTGTTTGACATTTATTATGGTTACCTGATTATCATATACTCAATTTTCCTTACGGTAATCGGGTAAAATTCTTATTTTCTGAAGGTTAAATCTGAATCTGAGGGCCGCTCGCAGCGTCGTAATTGATTTAACATATGAGACTTCTTCATTTGCATCAAAGTTCCTTATCCTGAACATAAAGAATAGATAACGTGACACTCATTATACAAAAATACGGTGGAACATCGGTGGGCAGTACTGAGCGCATTAAAAATGTTGCACGCCGAATAGCAAAATTTCAATCTCGCGGCTACCAGATTGTAGTGGTGGTTTCTGCTATGAGTGGAGAGACCAATCGCCTTATTGCCTTGGCCAAAGAATTTCAGGTTCATCCCGCGCCGCGTGAGCTGGATGTCATGATTTCTACCGGTGAGCAGGTTTCCGTGGCTCTACTGTCCATGGCGCTTATGGATCTTGGCATCAAGGCAAAGAGTTATACCGGTGCTCAAGTTAGAATACTTACCAACAACGCCTTTACAAAGGCGCGCATACTAAAAATTGATGAGGATAAAATACGCGCCGATCTTGATGCTGGCTATGTCGTGGCGGTAGCCGGATTTCAGGGAGTCGATGAAACCGGCAATATTACTACATTGGGCCGCGGCGGATCTGACACAACTGGTGTGGCATTAGCGGCGGCGCTTAAAGCCGAAGAATGCCAGATCTATACCGACGTTGATGGCATTTATACCACCGACCCGCGCATTGTTCCTGAGGCCCGAAAGCTCAAAACCATCACCTTTGAGGAAATGCTTGAAATGGCAAGCTTAGGGTCTAAGGTATTGCAAATTCGCTCAGTCGAATTCGCTGGTAAATATAAGGTCAGGTTGCGGGTGCTTTCCAGTTTCGAGGAAGAAGGCGAGGGGACTCTGATAACTTTCGAGGAAGGTAAAAATATGGAACAGGCTATTATTTCAGGCATTGCTTTTAACCATGATGAGGCGAAAATTACCGTGTTGGGCGTGCCCGATCGTCCCGGTATTGCTTATCAAATCCTTGGCCCGGTAGCCGACGCGAATATCGATGTCGACATGATTATTCAGAATGTAGGCCACGATGGCATGACAGATTTCTCATTTACCATAAATCGTAATGAATTTGTCAGAACTATGGATATCCTGAAGAATCAGGTGCAACCTCATATTGGTGCACGGGGTGTAATTGGCGGCAACAGAATAGCCAAGGTGTCGGTAGTGGGGGTGGGAATGCGTTCGCATGTCGGGATTGCCAGCAAAATGTTTCGTGCCCTGGCAGAAGAAGGTATCAATATCCAGATGATTTCTACCTCCGAGATAAAGATTTCCGTGGTGGTGGAGGAGAAATACATGGAACTCGCGGTACGGGTATTGCATAAGGTTTTTGAACTGGACCAGGTATCTTGAAAACTTGCAAGAAACATTGGAGCACTACGAGCCATTGTTTGACCGGGGAGCTGTAAACCGATATCCTAATGCTTCTTCTATGGAGAGATGGCCGAGTGGTCGAAGGCGCTCCCCTGCTAAGGGAGTATAGGCTCAAAAAGCTTATCGAGGGTTCGAATCCCTCTCTCTCCGCCAGATTTAAAGCCAAGTTACTGATAGGTAAGAATTTATAGTGTAGTTTAAAATACTACATACATTTTCACCTACATCTTCAAACGGCGCAAGGTCGTAGACTCCCCTTTAAGCTCGAAGAGAAGCTGAAGTGTTCTTCTCCCATCAGTTGTAAAATCCCAAGTTAATGGCAAGTTAGACGCTAACCTGACTGTGAAAAACAAAGACTGGTCAAGGGTTTTAAGCTGCTCTAACCAACTAGCATGAAAAAAAACGCTTGTGTCTATGGTCCTCACTGGGCGTACAAGCCACACGGCTATGATCGATAACCAAAGCAATGCACTCATCAGTATGAGGAGGGTAAATGGAAGATGAGGTGCTGACGAAGCTCTTGGAGAAAGGCATGCTTCCGATCCAGCTACCTCCAGGCTTTACCTCGACGACATTTGCGTCAGCGTTGTCCGACTTTAAAGAAAAGTGGGAAGCGTTGGACAAGGGAAAAAAGCCTTATGCCTGTTTGCCCGAAAAGTTTTCGGTCCCTCGGTCGTCGTACTGCAGGCGCAACATCTCCATTGTCAATCCGGTTGGTTACTATTTTCTATCGAGAGACATTGCAAAGCATTGGTCGCTAATAGAATCTCACTACTGTAAAAGCCCTCTATCCCGCAGCATACCCAAATTTGAGGATTCCCTTCGCGCAATAAACCTAACGAAGTTCAGCGAATTGTATGAAGAAAAGGTACTTGCAGGAGCCGGATATCAATATGCTGTTATAACTGACGTCACCAACTATTTCCCGACGTTATATACCCATACAATTCCTTGGGCACTCCATGGAAAGACTGTAGCCAAGAGCAACCGGAGACCTGGCGCGAGGGGTATTTACGGCAATGATCTCGATAGGCGATCTATGGCGGTGCAGGATGGGCAAACCATCGGTCTTCCAATCGGTCCCGATACTTCTCATATCCTTGCCGAAATCATTGGAATCGCAGTAGATCTTCAATTATATAAGGAGCTAGGAGCTTGGCCCGCAGGCTTCCGTTATGTGGATGATTTCTTTTTGTTCTTCAACACCAGAGAGGAGGCCGAGCGCGGGCTTGCAGCAGTAATTAAGGCAGTTAATAGCTTCGAGTTACAAATTAACGCAGCTAAAACAAGAATCACCAAGGTCAGTGATATGATTGAGGAGTCATGGAAATACGCCGTAAAGAGGCTGCAAATTTCACCCCGTCGTAAAGCTCAGGGCGACGACATCCATCACTATTTCGAAGTATTGTTTTCTTTAGAGAAAAAGTATAGGGACGAAAGTTTGATCAAATATGGACTAAGACAGATCTCGTCGATCATTATCAAGAAATCCAATTGGCCTGTCTTTGAGGCCTATTTATTGAAGTGTGGTTACGGCTTTCCCAATACTATTCAGGTTATTACCCACATTCTTTTCACTTACCATTACCATCATTATGAACTGAACAAGGACGCCATTAGGCGTTTCTGTAACAATATTATCACATCCGCTGCCGCTAGTAATCACCATGGAGAAGTGGCTTGGCTCTTGTGGGCCTGCAAGGAATTACAAATTGAGTTGGATTCTGATGCTGCGCATGAGGTCGAGCGAATGGGAAGCTCTGTCTGTACATTGATTCTTCTAGACTTGCTTAAGCATAGATTAGTGACCGAGATGGCCAATGCTGCAGCCCTTACTGCTTATGCTCAGGAAAGCGCGCTTTCCGATTCAAAATGGCTGCTTGCGTATGAAGCAGGGCGCCGCGACTGGCTTGGTGTTGGTAATACTTCCTTTATCGATAATCATAAGTTCTTCGGGCCTTTAAAAGCAGGAGGAGTCGCCCTTTATGATGACAGCAAACAGAGCCATCCTATATTTGACTTCAAGGTGGCTTTGAAAGTAAGCGAAGAGTTTGACTTTGATACTGACGAGTTGATAAAAGACAAATTTGAATTCGACGAAATGGATGACGAGTATTTCGATAAGGTCTCCGATTCGGATGAGTCCGCCGACGATGACCCTGATCATGGCACTGAAGGAGGCGAAAACTCGCTTGAGGATGTCGATGCGTTTCTTAGGGGCCTCCATTTCCCCGTCGATTAGTAGCAAAGTGCCAGGCAGACAAGAGAAAAGGATTGGGCATGCATCAAGGATTCGGTGAATTAAGACTACCGGCGGACCTACTGCGCAAGCTGAGGCACGACTTCGAGCGGATGAAAATGTCCCCTCAAGACCAATACGCAGCGTTTGACTTTTTCGTGACTGCTGAACATATCATTGACTGTACGCAAGAATTATGCGTGTTGAATTATGCGTGTTCAGGATTCCAGATAATCATCTTCTCGATTGCCTCCCGTAGACCATCGGTGGTGCCATGTCCCAATTAAATAATTCCATGCACGCGATGGTGCTGGATAAGCCGGGACAAGCGCTAAATATGCGCTGCTTACCTCGTCCACAGCCGGGCCCGAATCAGTTATTGGTCAAGATCGCAGCCTGCGCCGTATGCCGCACGGACTTACACGTTGTTGACGGCGAATTGCCCAAACCAAAGCTGCCCATTATTCCTGGCCATGAAATTGTGGGCCGCGTGGTATCTTGCGGAGCAAATGTCCGCGATTTTTCAATTGGGGAGCGGATTGGTATTCCCTGGCTGGGCTGGACCTGTGGTCAATGCGGCTACTGCCGTAGCGGCCATGAAAATTTATGTGCAAACGCCAAATTTACCGGTTATCAAATCGATGGCGGCTATGCCGAATATACTGTTGCTGACGCGCGCTATTGTTTCCGCATTCCCGGCAATTATAGTGACGTCGAGGCGGCACCTTTGTTATGCGCCGGACTCATTGGTTATCGGGCACTTAAAATGGCCGGGGACGCCGATCGGGTTGGTATTTACGGTTTCGGCGCCGCAGCTCATATCTTGGCCCAGATTCTGCGCTATCAGGGGAAAAAATTATTTGCGTTTACGCGTGCCGGCGATACAGCGGCACAGGATCTCGCCGGCAGAATGGGGCGATGTGGGTAGGGGGATCAGATGCGATACCACCTGAAGAACTCGACGCTGCCATTATCTTTGCGCCGATAGGCGCTTTGGTGCCTGCCGCGCTACGCACCATCCGTCCTGGTGGAATCGTAATCTGTGGCGGCATTCACATGAGCGACATTCCTGCTTTTTCCTACGACATTTTATGGCGCGAAAAACGCCTGGTCTCGGTGGCCAATCTCACCCGCCGGGATGCTGAGGAATTTCTGGCATTGGCGCCGAAAATACCAATCAGGGTTACGACGGAGTCCCTGCCGCTAAGCGAGGCCAATACCGCTTTGACAAGGCTGCGGGAAGGAAAACTGACCGGCGCGGCGGTGCTCATCCCCGATCTTTAGGCTTGCCTGGCATTGCGTTGACCGTTTTACATGTTGCCATACTGAAACCTTAGGGAGGTATTCAATCTGGTGCCGGTTTGCTCCAGGCTAATCATGTGTAGAATTAGAAAGCAACGCACTTCTCCCGCTCAGCCACCGCCTTGATATAGTCTCCCATGGTCTTGATCGCCGCGCCGGGTACGAGATCAGGTTCTCCAATCTTTCTCGCCACAGCACACGCACCGCAAACCCATATTGGAATACCCGCAGCCTGAATAGCCGTCAGTATATCTTTTAACGGGGGTAAGTTTACGCCTGTTACATGATCGCCAATTCCGGGACGGGCAAGCGTTACCGCTTCATTCCATAGAAAAAGAACGACATCGTGGCCTTGCTCCCGTGCGACTTTCGCAGCCATGAAAGGCAGTGTTGCCATGGTTGGATCGTCTGTTCCTCGGCTTCCGGAAATAATGAATTGCATAGTGGTATCCTCTTTATAGTGGACAGTTGGTGGCAATTGAAGTGACGGATAGCGTCCAGTAGTTTGGGGGGGCGGGCCCTTCTGATAATACCTTATGAGTCGGGCCATGCTCTTCCCCAGCACTTTAGAATAATCTCATATATTCCGCATCAGATGCGTAGATTCTCCCCGTCTGGTATTTTCGGCGATGCATGAGTTTGTTCTTCAAGTCCGGCAGGCTGCTAGCAGTTATTTAACATCCAGCGGCAAGTCTCTGGAATATTTTTGATTTGAGAAGAGTTCGCTTTGACTTGGTTGTCCGCCAGTCTGCTATAATTGCAGAGCAATTTTAAATAATACCGAGGAAATTGCCCAGCGTTAGCGCCCGTAGCTCAGTTGGATAGAGTACTTGGCTACGAACCAAGGGGTCGTGGGTTCGATTCCTGCCGGGCGCGCCACTAAAACAAGGGATTAGGTTACTAGCCTAATCCCTTTTTCTTTTCAGGGTAACGCAGGGGTAACTTCATATTAAAAACTCCCGTCGATTTTCACCTCAGTGTCGATGGGTTTATGCTGTCTGTAGCATCAAATAAGCAAGAGATTTCCTACGTCTGGTGAAGTTGGGTTTGGTTTCTGATCGGAACGTACCGTACCCGTCATCCAAGGTTGCCAAAGCAAAGTTAAGCTAATGCACATTTCCTTGGCTCGGCGACGGGTAACGTTACCATTATCCTGGTTCATTTAAGGTGGCAGTTCTCGGTCTAGTGTAGTGCGCCATTCTGTTTGGAACTTAAGCGGCGATTGGCGCGGATGACTTTTTGCAGGATGTCATTAGCCTTGGCAGTCCAGACGAAAGGTGCGGGGGATTGGTTATGCATGGCGATGTAT
>JACCWK010000074.1 GCA_013697655.1 Nitrosospira sp. | reverse complement strand
GCCTTCGCCACGAACGCATTGGCCAGCGCCCCGCGATCATGCGGCGGACGGCCCACACCGCTCCAGGTGCTCCCAACAAATTCTTCGATCCGCACCCATTCAAGTGTGTGAATCAGCTTCTCCAGTTTCGGTGTCAGCGCGCCAACATCAGATCTTAATTCGGGCATCAGTTCATGCTGAACCACCGTCCACCGTTGCATTAATTTAATCCGTTGCGTAGTATCCATCCTGGGCGTTGATGTAGTCTTTGGAACCTCCATCTTGCCAGCAATGGCAGCGTCCAACTCAATTTTTATCCGTCAGATGAAAATAATTCCGCTTAGCCTGTCCATTTTGCAAGAACCTCATTACTGAACAGAATTATTTTTTTCAAACTTTTCCATCAAAAATTTTTTTCCTTGTACTCGCACAAATCATTAATAATGCATATGTCACATTCCGGTCTTCTCGCCTTGCATACATAGCGCCCGTGTAAAATAAGCCAATGGTGAGCGTCGTGACGGAATTCCCTTGGTATGGATTTCAGAAGTTTCAATTCCACTTCGAGGACGGTTTTTCCCGGCGCAATTCCAGTACGATTTGCGACGCGAAAAATGTGAGTGTCCACCGCAATAGTGGGCTCCCCAAATGCGGTGTTCAATATCACATTAGCGGTCTTG
The DNA here is from genome assembly GCA_013697655.1 of Nitrosospira sp. GTDB lineage: Bacteria > Pseudomonadota > Gammaproteobacteria > Burkholderiales > Nitrosomonadaceae > Nitrosospira. The sequence goes on along the minus strand of JACCWK010000074.1, from coordinate 16,625 downwards.
CGTCCCACCCCAGGCAATTCTTCCAATTGCTCCCGAGTTTGCGGCACCTTGTTGTCGTAATGCTGAATGAGAAGACGGCAAGTAGCCAAGATATTCTTTGCTTTGGTTTTATATAACCCGATACTCTTGATGATATCCCGCAAACCGGCTTCCTCTAAAGCAAGAATTTGCGCCGGAGTGTTGGCCTTGGAAAACAATTTTCGGGTTGCCAGATTCACACTTTTATCAGTCGCTTGGGCGGAAAGCACCACTGCTACCAGCAATTCAAATGGCGAATTGTACTCTAGCTCCGTAGTAGGATGAGGATTAACCGCTTTGAAGCGGGTAAAGATTTCGCGGCGTATAGCGGGATTCATGAGTTACGAGGAGAAGTGCTCACTATGAATCAGCCTCCTTATTGTTTTTTTCATTTGGTTGAATCTGGGTAGCCACAGCATTCCGCAGTGCAGCTTGAACGACTACTTTTATTTGCTCGCCAGCTGAGGAAGTATTTACAGATTCCGCTGCTCCGATTTTTTGTGCGAATCTTCCTTCCTGCTCCTGTTTCTCACGCTCAAGCCTCTGCAATCGGAAATGGTAACGCGCGCGCGCGCGATCAGCAGCTTTCTTTTTTTTATCTTTGTACACGGACAAATTATCCATGATGACATAGGGCGTTGCCCCAGCGCTATTCATTTGCTTCCTTAGCGGAATCATGCTAATGCAATCCACCGGACATGGCGCAATACATAGTTCGCAGCCCGTGCATTCTGCAGTGATTACAGCATGCATCTGCTTGGCCGCGCCGACGATGGCATCCACCGGACAAGCCACGATGCAAAGCGTGCACCCGATACAAACTTGCTCGTCGATTAGCGCCACGGCCCTCGATTTTGACACACCGTGCGCGGTATTTAGCGGTATCGGACTTACTCCCAGCAACTCAGCCAGCTTGCGAATGCCGTCCTCACCCCCCGGCGGACACTGGTTGATCTCGGCATGGCCTTCCACAATGGCCGTCGCGTAAGGTTTGCAGCCTGAGAAGCCGCATTGACGGCACTGCGTTTGTGGCAGAATAGCATCGGTTTCAGCTATCTGTATTTGTTTCATTCTGTACCGGAACGTAGGGAATCAACCGCATCCGATGCACATATTGCCCGCACCACCTCGCGTACCAGATGGGGGCCGCGATAAACCAGGCCGCTGTATATCTGTACCAGGCTTGCTCCAGCGTCCATTTTTTCCTTTGCGTCCGCCGCGCCCATAATGCCGCCTACGCCGATGATGGGTACTGCTCCTTGCAATACGGCGTGTAAGTGACGGATGACGGAAGTAGCGCGTTGCATCAGGGGTGCCCCGCTCAGCCCCCCGGGCTCGTCCCCGTAAGGCAGCGTTTCTACACCGGTTCGGGAAAGCGTAGTATTGGTAGCGATAACCCCGTCAATGTGGTGTTTCATTAGCAGGACGGCCACTGATTCGATTTGCTCGAATTCCAGATCAGGAGCAATCTTCACTACCAATGGTATGTATTTGGCATGTTCATCTGCAAGTTCCTTCTGTTTTGATTTCAGGGCATCCAATAAATGATCCAACTCCTCGGCATTTTGCAGTTGGCGAAGATTGGGCGTATTGGGCGATGAAATATTGACAACTATATAACTGGCATAGGGATAGACCTTGTGCAGGCAGACTAGATAATCATCAGCAGATTTCTCTACCGGTGTATCAAAATTCTTGCCGATGTTGATGCCTAATATTCCGTGATAATTCGCACGCCTGACATTCGTCACCAGTTTATCGACACCGTGATTATTGAAACCCAGACGATTGATAATGGCGTTTGCTTGAGGGAGACGAAACAAACGCGGTTGGGGGTTTCCCGGTTGGGGACGAGGCGTGACCGTGCCGATTTCGATAAAACCGAAGCCCAGCGCAGCAAGTGCCTCGATGTGTTCACCATTCTTGTCCATTCCGGCCGCCAACCCGACCGGGTTGGGAAAATCAAGACCCATGGCATGGCGAGCCTGACAGGTTATCGGACCACCGGCAAGCAGGCCGAAGCGGCGAGCTTTCTCGATTGCATTTAAAGTAAACACATGAGCCGTTTCTGGATCCAGACGGAACAACAACGGGCGAAGTAAAGAATAGAGCATAGGGGCAATTTTAACCCGGAAGATGTGAGCAGTTTGTTAAACGAATATTTGAAATTGAGGATCAAGGCATGGGAACTCATGTACCTGATAGCTTGCTTAAAGCCGACTGTTTCTTGTATTAAATAAAATTTATAATATAACTGCGGCTGATTCGCTATTATCTACGTTGTTGTTAGCAGGAGTGTTTATGAAGTTGTCCGGGTTTTCTCTTATTTTGGTTCTCACCACGTTTGGTGCGCAGACTCATGCCATCACCGAGTGGAACTCGCTCAATGAAGAAGTGGGATTACTTTATCAGCAAGGAGACTATAACCGCGCAACCACAATGGCGAAGAAGGCGCTGCAAACAGCTGAGCAATCCTTGGACCCGAGTCACCCTGACGTGGCCACAAGTTTAAATAGCCTCGCGTTGTTATATACCGCCCAAGGTCAATATACTCAAGCCGAGCCGCTTCTAAAACGTGCGCTGGCGATATTTGAAAAATCAGGTGGTGCGGAAGGTCCCGAAATGGCCGCCAGTCTGAACAATCTTGCGGTGCTGTACAGGAACCAAAAACAATATGCGCTCGCCGAGCCGCTCTATAAGCGCGCGTTGGCAATTGATGAGAAGGCCCTCGGCCCAGATCATCCCAGTGTAGCCATAAGCCTGAATAACCTGGCTCAGCTATATCAAGCCCAAGAACAGTATTCACAGGCCGAACCGCTTCTTAAGCGCGCGCTGGTCATCTTAGAGAAGACTCGCGGGCCAGATCATCCTGATGTGGCCATGAGCCTGAACAACCTTGCACTACTGTACAGCGCCCAGGAGCAGTATGCAAAGGCTGAACCACTTTATAAACGCGTATTCGCAATTTCGAGAAAGGCTCTCGGACCGGATCATCCCAACGTGGCATTGAGTCTGAACAACCTTGGTGGATTGTATAAAGACCAAGGGAAATTTCCGCATGCGGAACCGCTTTTCAGGCGGGCCTTAGCAATTTCAGAGAAGGCTCTTGGCCCGGATCACCCGAACGTTGCGACCAGTCTTGAAAATTTGGCGCAGCTGTATAGGGACATCGGTCACGAAAATAAAGCAAAGCCCATGGAGAAACGAGCAGCAGCAATACGGGCGCTAACGCGGTAGAGCCATAGCCAGACGTGCAATCTTTCAAGGAAGAAGTGTGCTACGGGCGTTCTCCTTCCTGTACTGAACCAAGCGGTCCCCAACGGCCATCCGTTAAACCTTGCAAAGGCCGAAAACTCCCTTTATACGCCATTTTTCGGCTTTCTTTAATCCAATAGCCAAGATAAAGATAGGGTAGTCCAAGTGCAAGACACTGCTGCGCCTGCCACAGAATGCTGTAGGTACCGAAGCTCGCGCCCCGAACGTCCGGATCATAAAAAGTATATACGGACGATATGCCGTCCGGAAGCTTGTCGATAATGCTGATCATGCGCAGGTGGCCATCTTCGTGAAACTCTACCAGGCTTGAATTGACGTTACTCGGCAGAAGAAAATGACGGTATTGCTCGCGGCTGTCGCGATCCATGCCGCCACCGCTATGGCGTTGTGCCTGGTAGCGTAGATAGAGCGCATAGTGATCGGGATGATAATACAAATCGTGCCGGGTTGCGACCAAGTGTTGATGCTGTTTCCAGGACCGTCGTTGGGCACGCCTGAGAATCAACTCTTCAACTACGATTCGTACTGGTACGCAAGACCGGCAATTGTCGCAATAAGGACGATAGGTAAAGGCCCCGCTACGTCGAAAACCAGCCTGTACCAACCCGCCATAAACCTTCGTGTCGATCAGGTGACTGGGCGTCGCCACCTGAGACCGCGCCAATTTCTCCGGCAGATAGCTGCATGGGTAAGAAGCAGTAGTGTAGAACTGTAGTAACGATGAAGGCAGATCATTCAATTGACTCATGATCGAAGCACCATTTTTCAACTCGCTCCGAGTAGTTTACCAATTCTTTCAATTTTTGACTAAATTCCTTACGGGGAATTTCACGTCCGCCGAAAGAAGCAAGGTGAGCCGTTTTCATCTGGCAGTCAATCATCTGAAAATCCCAGCGATCCAGTTGTTTTACCAAATGCACAAATGCGATTTTGGAAGCGTCTGAAACATGGGAAAACATGGATTCCCCGAAAAACATTTTTCCTTGGGCAACACCGTACAGCCCCCCCATCAATTCACCGTCAATCCAGGTTTCGACAGAATGGGCCAAACCCATCTCATGCAGCGTAGCATAAGCCGACATCATTTCTTCGTGAATCCACGTGCCGACGTGATCCTTGCGCGGCTGAGCGCATGCCTGCATAACCTGGCTGAATGCACTGTCGACGCGAATTTCGTAGGTGGGCTTCTTCAGAGCTTTTCTTAGCGATCGCGAAATCTTTAACTCCTTGGGAAACAGTACCATGCGAGGATCAGGACTCCACCATAGGATAGGCTCATCCTCATTGAACCAGGGGAAAATTCCGCAGCGGTAAGCCTCGATGAGGCGTTGCGGCGAAAGGTCGCCGCCAACGGCCAGCAGGCCGTTGGGCTGTAACAACGCAACGTTTAACGGGGGAAACGAAGATTCAGGAGTAAGCCAAGGGATCATGCGACAGGGGGATGAGTAGTATGAGTTGTACCGCAAATCTTGACTTATCGCTATTATCAATCAGGCTCGTGCATTTGAGGGCTCATATATATGGCTTATACCGTGTCGCATCGGGCACATTCGCCAATTCAAACCCCGCGCGGCGTAGTCGGCATGAATCACACACACCGCAAGCGCGTCCCCCTTGATCCGCCTGATAGCAGGACACTGTCAAACTATAATCCACGCCCAGCGAAATTCCTTGCCGGATAATGTCCGCCTTCGACAAATTAATAAGGGGTGTATGGATGCTCAGCTTAGCGCCCTCAATTGCGGCTTTAGTGGCCAGATTCGCCATTTTTTCAAATGCCGCGATATATTCGAGTCGGCAATCCGGATAGCCGGAATAATCCATGACATTAACACCAATAAAGATATGGTAACTTTTAAGTACTTCTGCCCAAGCGAGTGCAAGCGACAACATGATGGTATTGCGAGCCGGCACATAAGTAACAGGGATGCCTCCCTTGGTTCCCTGCGTGGGTACAGCAATGGATTTATTGGTGAGTGCCGATCCGCCGAATACGGTCAAGTCCACCTTAATGGTCTTGTGCTCACGAGCACCAAGGCATCGCGCCAACTTATCCGCCGCTGCCAGTTCCGATCCGTGGCGCTGTCCATAGTCGACGCTTAAAGCGTAGCAGTCGTATCGGTTATTTTGGGCGATAGCGAGCGTCGTGGCGGAATCTAATCCGCCTGATAAGAGCACTACAGCTTTAGTCATCGGCCATTTCTACAAATCCGGTTTTCAACGCGATGCGGCATTCATCCCAAACATTCGTTTACCTATCATTATGCTCGACGCTAAAATTTTCCGCATTCTCTCAATGGGTGAAGTAACCTTGGCAACCTTTTTTATCTCTTGGGTTTGCCATGAGATCAAAAAATTCCTGACGCATCGCACTATTTTTATCGTCCCCTCCCTTCGCCCCACAACAGCTTGTGCAGCTGGATCTGCACCCGCACTGGCAGACGGTCGCGTAGCACCCAAGCCGCGAGCGCCGCGGGATCAAGCTTGTTATAAACCGGAGAAAGCAGAATCGGGCAAATAAGATCCAGTTGGCGCTCATGCATTGTTTCGACCGACCACTGATAATCTGCTTCATCGCATAGTACAAACTTCAACTCATCATGTTGCGTAAGATGATTGAGGTTAGACCAGCGATTTTTTCCAGCCTCGCCCGATGCTGGGGTTTTGATATCCAGGATCTTGGAAACACGTGCATCCACCTTCGATATATCAAGAGCGCCGCTGGTTTCGAGCGATACTGAATAATTGGCGTCGCACAATAGTCTGAGTAACGTCAGGCATTCTTTCTGGGCAAGAGGCTCGCCACCGGTAACAGTGACATACCGAGGCGAATAATTTGCAACCTCCGCCAGAATGGCGGAAATTGACAAGCCTTTACCCTCGTAGAAAGCATATTCAGTGTCGCAATAACCACAACGCAGGGGGCAACCGGTAAGGCGTACGAATACCGTAGGCAACCCTACTCGACTGGTTTCTCCTTGCAGAGAAAAAAATATTTCATTGATGTGCAAAATTATCGCTTCAGAAGACTGCTTAATTTTGCGCTGCAACGGAAAGGGGATATGAACCATATTTAAAACGGAGGCGTTACCACGAAAAAACCGCTACAACCGCGTTACTTTTGGCTGACCAGTCGTCGCTTGGCTTTTTCTGCTGCTTCGCTGCTGGGATATTTGACTACGAGATTTTCCAGAGTTTTTTGTGCAACAGCTTTTTTATTCATTTCCTGCTGGCTACTGGCAATGTTGAGCATTGCATCGGGGGCCTTATCACTATCGGGAAAAGCACTGATCAGTTTTTCCTGGGTGCTGATGGCGTTCTTGAAATCGCGCATCGCGTAATAAGAATTACCAATCCAGTAATGGGCGCTTGGTACGAAACTGGACCCTGGGTAACTTTTGATGAATTTCTTGAAGTGGGAAATAGCATCTTGATACTTGGCGGTTTTGAATAGGCTATAGGCTGATTCGTAGTCGCGGCTCTCTGCGGCTTCCGCTGGTAGGGCGCTCGCGGCAGGTGAAGCCACAGTCGCAACCGCAGCTGGCGCTTCTACATTCGATGCCGGCGCCGCACCCGACGCGTGGGTTGATGAAGAAGAGGATCCAGACCTGGCAGGTTCATCAGGCTGTTCGATCCTCCTTAACCGACTATCCAGATCAATATAAAAGTCCTTTTGTCGCTTCTGTGTCAACTCGTTCTCATTGACGAGCACTTCGATCTGACCATGCAATTTATTCAGATCGGACCTCAGTGCCTCCATCTGATTATGAAGTTCTAGCAGCGGTTGATTGTTGAGCGCTTCTTCCATCTTGGCAATTCGCGCTCCCAGCATCTGGCCTTGATTGCGCAAATCTCCAATTGATACCTGCTGTGCGGCGATCTGCCTGCGTGCCTCTTCGTCGTCGAACAATCCGGCGTAACTTGAACTACAACCAATCAGGAACAATAGCCAGAAAGCGCGCAACAGCACGGTCACTCGCCCTGATAGCGGATATCAGTCCTGCGATTCTCGGCCCATGAAGACTCATCATGACCCACTCCCCGCGGCTTTTCTTCGCCCAGGCTGACAGATTCGATCTGCGAATCTTTCGCACCAGACAAAGTCATGACATTTTTTACGCTATCAGCGCGGCGCTGACCCAGCGCAAGGTTGTACTCCCGACTGCCGCGCTCATCGGTGTTACCTTGGAGCAGCACTCTGGCATTACCATTGTCGCGCAAATATTGGGCGTGAGCCTGCACTAGAGGCCTATATTCATCCTTCACTACGTAACTATCGAAATCAAAAAAAACGCTGCGTTTGTAGAGAATGTGATTGGGATCAGTAAGCGAATTTAGATTTGCGAGGCCTGTTGTAGTCGGAGAACTTTCCGTCGTCCGGGAGGGGCCGCCCACGGACTTATCTTCCACCTCGGCAGAAGGTTGCTTGTTCTGGCTAGCACATGCCGACAACAAACTGATCAATAATACGCCAAGTACTTTTTTCATATTTATTCCTTTAAAGTTAACTAAAATATGGGGTTCCAATTATTGCAACCTTGGCAGCGGCCCCCATGCCGGTTCTCTGGCATCACCTGTTTGCGTTGAGAGCTGTTGTCTTGTTTTGCCGTCGCTTGATACTGCAGATAATATACCACGGCCCTTTACCTCGGTTGCATATAAGACAATCCGGCCATTGGGGGCAAAACTGGGAGACTCATCGAATTTGGAATCAGTAAGCAACTGCACCTGGCGAGAGGCCAAATCCTGTATCGCAACATTGAATCTGTCGCCATTGCGATGAATGAAAGTAAAGCTTTTTCCGTCCTGGCTATAATGAGGACTGACATTGTAGCTGCCTTCGAAGGTAAGCCGCTCCGCCGTTTGGGAGGCACGCCCTCCTACCTGCATGCGATAGATCTGGGGACTGCCGCCCCGATCTGAGGTAAAAATGATCGACTGGCCATCTGGCGAGAAACTTGGCTCAGTGTCGATTCCAGGACTTTGACTGAGTCTCTGCAAACCGCCGCCATCAGCATTAATTAAAAAGATCTGGGAACCACCCATCAGAGAGAGCACCACAGCGAGCCTCTTTCCGTCCGGCGACCAGGCCGGTGCGCTGTTACTCCCCTTGAAATTGGCTACCGCCTTGCGCGTCCGCGTTGCAAGCGTCTGCACATAGACTACCGGTTTTTTGTTCTCGAAGGATACATAGGCCAACTGCTTGCCATCCGGCGACCATGCGGGGGAAATAATCGGCTCCGTATACTCAATCACCGACTGGGCATTAAAGCCATCCGCGTCCGCCACCTGCAGCGCATACTTTTTGCCCTCTTTCACCACATAGGCGATGCGGGTACTGAACACGCCTACATCACCCGTCAGTTTTTCATAAATCATATCAGCTATTCGATGGGCAGCAGCACGTAACTGCCCTACGGGAACAGTTTCGATATAGGTAGCCAATTGCACCTGTTTTGCAACATCCAGCAGACGAACTCGCAACGATACCTGTCCGCCCGGCAGGGTTGTAGTAGTGCCGATAACCAGCGCACCAGCGCCCCGATTGATCCACTCTGAATAAACGACTTCGGCGGGCTCATGGGGTGCAAGACCGGCTGGTTCTATCATCTTGAACAGACCGCTGCGCTGCAAATCTGCCGCTATTACCGGAGTGAGGCTTTGAGTGAGCTTTTCTTCAGCGGCGAAGGGAACGATAGCGATGGGAATCTGCGTTGCGCCGCCCCCGAATATTTCGATGTCCAGCGCGGCATGGAGAGGCGCGCTCATCAACCACAGGAACGCCATAACAGCATATGGGGGAAATTTAGGCATGCGAACCTGCATAGGAATTACCCTCGGGAAATGCGCAATAATGTTGTGAATTATAACAGTCATTCGCGGTAATGTACCTTGAGGTTTAAATTGCGGAATTTCGGAAATAACGCAGGATCAGGCGGCAACGGCAGCGGCTTGGATAAGAAGATGGCACGCTCCACTGCGCTATCGAAAGCCGCAAACCCACTGCTTTTCCGCAGCTTCACTTCAAGAACATCACCGCCTGGAAGCAGTGTGACGTCAAATTCCGCAACCGGATTACCGGGCAGATCGGGAGGCATAACGATGTGACGTTTGATTTTAGCCAGGATTCTGGCCTTATATTCGTCTATTTCGTTCGCTACACGAGACTGAGCCGCTGCTTGTGCCTGAGCCTTGCTACTCGCTTCCTGCTGTTCTCGCTGAAGTTGCGCGACTTCGGCAGCCACCCTTGCTTGCTGATCCTTCAGTTCTTTCTCTTTCTCTTTCTGAGCCTTCAGTTCCTTTTCTTTTTGGGCTTTCAGTTCTTTTTCCTTCAACTCTTTTTGATCTTTCTGTACCGGCTGCTTCTTTTCAACGGGTTTCTCAATTTTTTCCTTGATTGCGATATCAGGCTTAGCGGGGGGTGGCGGTGTCCGTGGCTCCGGCGGCAGCGGTTTGGCTTCAGGAGGCGGCTCGACCGGCTTGGGTACCGGGGGCACCGATCTTTCTTTATTCGCCGGCTGAGCCGGTTGGGGCAGACTGCTCCATAAATCCACCACCATACCTTCTGGCGGATATGTTTTCCAGTTAAGACCAAAAATCATAAAAGCAAAAAAAATTAAATGCACCAGTACTGCTAACACCCCTGCTGGCATCAATCCTGGTTCAACGTGCGAGGAATCTCGCAATGCCATTGCACTCATCGTAAACTCATATGAGGGCTCCGTTACTCACTTCGGGATGGCCAACAGCCCCACTTTCTTCACCTGCTGCTGTTGCAGGATATCCATCACGTTTATTACTTCCTCGTAACGCACACTTTTGTCGCCGGCGATCACCACCGGCTGCTCAGTGTTTTGCGCCTGCTTTTGCTTGATCGCCTCGACCAACTCAAGGCGGCTGACTTTTTGTTCGCCACCCGACTTGGCACGGTCATGTAATCTCAGGCTGCCATCGGCCTTGATGACCACCTCCAGCGGCGCAACTGGTGGAGCCAGAGATTTGCCAATCTGCGGTAACTCAATCTGACCGGGGCTGATGAGCGGCGCCGTAATCATGAATATCACCAATAATACCAACATTACGTCAATATACGGCACGACGTTTATCTCGTTCATCAGACGACGTTTAGCGCGGCGTTCAGTCATGATGCCTGTCCCATAAAAACACCCTTATCCGGTTGCTTGCCGCTGCAACACATTGGATAGCTCTTCCATAAAGCTTTCAAAACGAGTTGCAAGCCGATCTATGTTATTAGCATAACGATTATAGGCAATGACCGCGGGAATCGCTGCAAACAACCCCATTGCGGTCGCTATCAATGCTTCCGCAATACCCGGGGCGACATGGGCAATAGTAGCCTGGGTGACGTTGGACAATCCTCGGAAAGAATTCATGATTCCCCAGACGGTGCCAAACAGGCCGACGTAAGGACTTACCGATCCTACCGTTGCCAAAAAAGAGAGATGCGATTCGAGACTGTCCATTTCGCGCTGATATGTCGCCCTCATTGCGCGGCGTGTGCCATCCATTACGGTACTGATGTCCATTCCCGGCTGGCGCTTGTGTTTGATGAACTCGCGAAATCCCGCCTCAAAAATCCGTTCCATGCTCCCGGCAGTATGACGCGAGCTGGCGGCACTTTGAAAGAGCGCATTGAGATCGGGTCCCTTCCAGAAAACATTTTCGAATTCATCGCTTTGCTTCATCGCCTGCCGGATGACGAATAGCTTGCGAAAGATAAACCACCACGACAAAAATGACGTCACTAATAATAACGCCATCACCAGCTGCACAGGCAAGCTGGCACTCCCGATGAGGGAAAAAAGAGACATATCCTGAGTAACCGTTGCGCTCATGAGAGTTTTCCAAGTTTGTGACGCAGCGGCGCGGGCACACTTACCGGCTTGAGACTGTCGGCACCCACACATACCGCATGCACAGTGGCACTGACTAATGTGACGTCCCCGCGCAGCACATGCTGGGAGAGTGTTATGCGGCTTCTGCCAATTTCCGCCGCCTGCGCGGTTATGTGCAGCAAATCATCCAGCAACGCCGGTTTAAAGTATTCGATATTAAGCGAACGTACCATGAAAATCACCTTGTGAACCTGAACCAGTGAATGAATATCAAATCCCATGTCACGCAACCATTCATACCGGGCGCGCTCCATGAAATCGAGATAAGTTGAATGATAAACTACCCCGCCCGCGTCAGTGTCCTGATAATACACTCGCACTGGCAGAGTAAAGATCGAATCAGGGAGTGAATCAATCATCTATTTGGAAGACGGCCCGGACACGCTTTACGTTTCACTGATTCTCTTCCCACAACACGCCGCTCAATCCGTTCTTCGGCAGCGCTATGCCGAAATGTTGATAAGCAACAGCCGTAGCCATGCGGCCACGCGGAGTACGCTTCATATAACCTTGCTGGATCAAATAGGGTTCCAGCACATCTTCAATGGTGCCACGCTCTTCACTAATGGCAGCAGCGAGATTATCCACGCCCACCGGACCACCGCCGAACTTTTCCATCACTGCCAGCAACAACTTCCTATCCATTACATCGAAACCAAGAAGGTCCACATCCAGCATAATCAATGCCGCATCCGCCACGGGGCGGGTAATATGGCCGTCGGCTTTGACTTCGGCGAAATCACGCACCCGCCGCAGCAGGCGGTTTACGATGCGTGGCGTACCTCGCGAGCGGCGCGCAATTTCTATGGCTCCATCAGGAGATATTTCCACGTTCAACAAGCCAGCAGAGCGAGTCACGATTTTGGTCAGTTCCTCCACCGAATAAAACTCAAGGCGCGAAATGATGCCAAAGCGATCACGTAACGGGTTGGTGAGCATGCCAGCCCGAGTGGTGGCGCCAATAAGGGTAAACGGCGGCAAATCCAGCTTGACTGACCGAGCCGCGGGGCCTTCACCGATCATGATGTCGAGTTGGTAATCCTCCAGTGCAGGGTAAAGAATCTCTTCCACCACCGGTGAGAGGCGATGAATTTCGTCGATAAACAACACGTCGTTGGGTTCGAGATTGGTCAGCAAAGCGGCCAGATCACCGGGGCGCTCCAGCACCGGTCCCGAAGTATGACGCAGGCTTACGCCCATTTCCCTCGCAATAATATGAGCAAGCGTGGTCTTGCCCAAACCTGGCGGGCCAAATAGCAGTACGTGATCGAGCGCTTCGCGGCGGCGCCTCGCGGCTTCGATGAATATCTGCAACTGGCCTCGTATTTTTTCCTGGCCAACGTACTCGCTCAGATGCTTGGGACGCAGTGCACGCTCCAGATCTTCTTCCTGAAGAGAAACGGGCGCGGAGGTAATTAATCGGTCAGTTTCTATCATTCAACAATGCAATTCGGCTGTTTTGGGCGCTTGTATGGTAGGTAAATTCATAAGATACGGGATCAGCCGTGCGCTGCTTTAAATTACTTATCTTTCGACAGAAGTTTTAACGATTGGCGTATGCCATCGGATACGGCGACATCCACCGGTAGTTGCCTGATCGCCCAACTGGCTTCCTTGTCATTATATCCCAGAGACAGGAGAGCATTGAGTACGTCGCTGCCTCCCCTTGACGTCGATATGCCTCCTCCGGGGGCGGTTGCAGCAGCCGTGGAGTCAAGTTTATCCCGCAATTCCAGCAACAAACGTTCGGCCGTTTTTTTACCAATGCCGGGGACTTTGATGAGCCGTCCGCTATCTTGAGCGATCACCGCTTGATGCAAATCGTCTACGCTCAAGCCAGACAGCAAAGCCAGAGCGGTTCTTGCGCCAACGCCGGAAATCTTTACGAGTTGACGGAAAGCCTGCCGCTCTGCTTCGGTGGCGAATCCGAAAAGTAGATGCACGTCTTCGCGCACCACAAGATGAGTATGAAGTGTTATTTGCGCGCCAATGGCAGGCAGGTTATAGAATGTGCTCATCGGCACGTCGATTTCATAACCCACCCCCTGCACGTCAACCAGTACCAGGGGCGGAAGTTTTTCCAGCAATACTCCCGTGATCCTGCCAATCATACCAGCCGTCCCCGTTTCATGCGGTAGCCCGCAGTGGCAATGCTGCCCAGACCCAAGCCACCATGGGCGTGGCAGATGGCGCAGGCAAGGGCATCCGCCGCATCCGCGCTTGGACTGCCGGTAAGCTGTAACAGACGCTTCACCATTTCCTGCACCTGTTCTTTTTTCGCGTGACCTTTGCCGACCACCGCCTGCTTGATTTGCAGTGCGGTATATTCGGCCACAATGAGATTGTTCAGCACCGCCGCGCAAATCGCCGCACCCCGCGCCTGTCCGAGCATCAGCGTAGATTTCGGATTGATGTTGACAAATACTTGCTCCACCGCGACTTGATCAGGGCGGTGTTGTGCAATAACTTCATTGAGATGATCCATGATGCACTTCAGGCGCAACGGAAGTTCGCCATTCAGTGTTTTGATACAACCGCTGCTGACGTACACCAATTTGCTGCCAGTTTTATCGATGATCCCGAAACCTGTAATGCGCAAGCCGGGATCTATGCCAAGGATACGGATTTTTTACCTATTGGATGAAAACAGTTCTAAAAATTAAAAATTTGTACGCAAACAAATTTCCGGTCCAAATCGGCGAGTTCCCCGTGAATGCCGAATATGTAAAATATTTTTGAGCGACGAAATGAATGGAAGTTTTGCACCACCAGATCGTGAAATCGATGTGGGCGAATTGTATTTTTGGGATAAGTTCAAAACTATTCACCCATCACTGCCGTTGTATAGACTTCTTGCACATCGTCGATATTCTCCAGTGCATCCAGCAGTTTCTGCATTTTCGCCGCATCATCGCCGGTCAAAACCACGTCAGCAACAGGTTTCATTGTCACTTCGGCGAGCTCTGCCTTGAAACCGGCTTTCTCCAGAGCTGCTCTTATCACGACAAATTCATATGGGGCAGTGATGACCTCAATGCTTTCATCATCATTGCTGATGATATCCTCCGCCCCCGCTTCCAAGGCAACTTCCATCAGTTTATCTTCGTCGATACCCGGGGCAAAAAGTAGTTGCCCGCAATGCTTGAACAGGAATGCGACCGAACCATCGGTGCCGAGGTTGCCGTTATACTTGGTGAAGGCGTGGCGCACGTCCGCGACGGTACGCACACGATTATCAGTCATGCAATCGACTAGTACGGCTGCCCCAGCAATACCGTAACCTTCGTAACGTATTTCTTCATAATTCACGCCCTCCAGGTCACCGCTGCCACGCTTGATGGCGCGCTCAACGTTGTCCTTTGGCATGTTATGCTCGTAGGCCTTATCCACGGCCAAACGCAATCGGGGATTGCTCGCTGGATCTCCTCCGCCGAGTCGAGCGGCAACTGTAATTTCCTTTATGAGCCGGGTGAAAATCTTACCGCGCTTGGAATCCTGCGCAGCCTTCTTATGTTTAATGTTAGCCCACTTACTGTGACCAGCCATGATGCCCGTGCCCTATGTTGAAGTGATGCAATGTTACCATCCCGCACTCTTAGGATAAAGCGCGGAGAGCCTTGTCCGGAGTGCTTCGCGGTGAAACAGATTTCAATAGTTCATACTGGCCATCGATAAGGCGTGATGTCCAGTGGCTGGGGACTATTCAGAATAATGTTGGACAGGAGATGCGCGCTGCCCGGCGCCATGGTGACGCCGTAACGATAATGGCCACTATTGATATAAAGGTTGGTGATCATGGGGTGACGGTCAATAACAGGAATATTATCAGGCGAACCAGGGCGCAATCCCGCCCAGTGACCGGCAAGAATTCCTTCATTCAATACCGGCACTAGCGCGCGCGCCTTCGCGAGCAATACTTTTCGCGCGCTGGAAGTAGGGCGCTTATCGTATTCCACCTCTTCCAGCGTACTGCCGGCAAGAATGTATCCATCTTGCCGCGGTATCAAATAAAAATTCTCTTGTCCTTGCAGCACAATCGTGCGAAGCAAATCTGGTTGTGCTTTGAAAAGCAGAATCTGACCTCGTACCGGCCAAATATCGAGCTTTAACGCATGATCGCGTAAGAGCTGACTGCTCCACGCTCCTGCGGTAACAACATAATCAACCGCGGTATATTCATCGCCACGGCGAGTGCTAATCGAGAGAACGCGCGTCCTCTCGATCTTCAAGCTTGTCACCTCGGCATGTTCAACAATAGTACCACCCAACAGCCCTACAGCCTTTCGGAGCGCCTGCAACAAACGGGGGTTACGCACTTGGCACACCTCTGGCAGCCAAAGTGCCGCTTCATCGCGCGCAAGTGCCGGCGCAATTTCGTGAGAGCGAACCCTTCTCATAGGAAAAGCACGAGGAGTACACCACGCCTCGGCTGCCGCTGCTTCGGCGTCCTGTGAGTCGCCGGAAAAATGGGGAACCACCAGCATGCCGCTGGAATTGTACTCCGGATCGACGCCCGTCTCTCTCTTCAACGCTTCAATAAATTCCGGGAACAGCCTGGTGCTTAGCCGCGTCAACTGCGTAACCGGATCAGAATAATCCCATGGCAGCAGTGGAGAAAGTATTCCTCCGCCCGCCCACGAAGCCTCTCCTCCACAGGAATTACGTTCGAGTAGTGTCACTGAGGCTCCAAGCCGCAATAATGCGTAAGCGCTTGAGAGCCCGGCAATTCCTCCGCCTATAACAATGACATCCCTGTTTAAAAAACGCATCCTGATCTACGGACAATTAAAGATACCGATTTTGCGACGGAACAGGTTAGCAGGCAATTTGCCCAACGGGGAAGCTCTGTCCAAAGGACTTTGATTCGCGGGCATGAGCCGGTATAATGCACGGTCCTTTGGGTCGTTAGCTCAGCCGGTAGAGCAGCGGACTTTTAATCCGTTGGTCGCCAGTTCGAATCTGGCACGGCCTACCAATAAATCAAATAGTTATCTCTTGCAACAACCCCCGATCTCTCTCGGGGTAACGCAGGGGTAACTTTGCCTTGAAAATCGCCTTTAAAGTAATCCATCATAGCATGTGAGCAATTGACTGAGGTTCGAGCCTCACGAGGCACATAAGCGGTGGCTTCGGTTGTTTGGACAGAATTTTCATCTTTATAAGTGAAGCCTTGCGGTTTATTGCCTACGCTGCTTTTGGCATTACAGGCAGGTTGTCGAAGTAGAACTCATCGGGCGTTTTATCGTCAAGCGCCGTGTGCGGTCTGCGCTGGTTGTAAAACGTAAAGTATTTCTCTAATGAGCTTCTTGCAAAACTCCCGGGTGATCTGAGAGTAGGCATTGTTATTTACTGATCAAGATGACCTGAAGAGTAGTTTTGTTAAATTTCCTGACTCGTTTTGTTCAGGAACCCTGT
>JACCWK010000090.1 GCA_013697655.1 Nitrosospira sp. | reverse complement strand
ATCAAATAGGAAAGAAGCCTGCTCTTGCAGCTCTTTCTTCCACAGCCCCACTTGCGTTGGATGTACACCACATTCCTGCGCAATCTCGTTCACCGTCTTGACCCCTCGGAGCGCTTCAAGCGCAACCCTTGGCCTTGAACTGACTACTGAAAATCTTGCGTTTCTTCTCACTCATTTACCTGCTCCTCCTTACAGCATGCTACCATCTTAAATCATTGTCCGGAAATCGGGGTCCACTATAGTCCTGAGCGAAAAGACTATGTTCTGGGGAGAACAATAAATACTCGGGTTCACAAATTAGAAAAAGAGATCAAAGCCGTAAAAGGCTTTCCGACCTCAAACAATTCCTGAAAATTTCAAGATGGCAACAACGATAACAATCAAACCAACCAGATAGATAACATTATTCATGGCTTACTCCATCGTGATGAACAGGTGGACTCGTTATACCGAGCTATTACTATTATCTCTTCGCACGCGTATAAATTCCGTTCGCCAGTGCACAAAAGGATGAGTTTTGCGCCGTAACATTTAAATTTGGCAGTGTCGCTACAGGACATGGTACCTGCGAATTATTTAGGCATGCTGGTTTATTAGCCCTGCGAATTCCATCGGCGATGGCTTATCAGCCCATTTGCCAATTTTCTGCAGCGGATTGAGTAACATTATCCATTACCGCGATCGCTCATAAAGAATCTTTGAACGAATTCCAAGCCGGCAATAGCCAACGGTTGGCGCAGGCAATTGGCTGACTATCGATTTAAAATCAGCGACGTTCGCATCGTTAATTTGTCCGGGAATGACAGGCAGGTAGGCAAATTCCAAGCCCAATTTATTTGCTGCCGCTTCAAGAAGGTCATGATCTGGATGAACACCGCCATCCTCGCTATCGGGCCGATTGCAGATTACGCTTTTGAAGCCAGCCGCTTTAATATTTGCTAAATCCTCTACATCGATTTGCGGACTGAAAGAAAAATCGGCATCAATTCTGGTAAGTGGTTTCATTAGTATTCCTTATCGATATGAAGAGTCTTGCAAGCAATCAGTTCTCGGTGGCGATTATAATATTCTACGCCAGTCTTCATATCAATTTGTCTACAGCAGTACCAGATTATCCCGATGAATGAGTTCTGGTTCGTCTACGTATCCCAGAATGGTTTCGATTTCATTGCTCGTTCGCCGCAGGATTCTGCGGGTTTCAGCGGCGTTATAATTAATCAGCCCACGGGCAATTTCCCTGCCTGCCCGATCAAGACAAGTCACCACTTCGCCACGCTCGAAATTACCGCTGACGTCTATTACGCCTATGGATAAGAGGCTCTTGCCGCTCTCGGTTAGCGCTTCCACCGCTCCTGCATCCAAGGTAACATTTCCACGCATCTGCAAGTGATCGGCAAGCCATTGTTTGCGTGCCGCCAGCGTCATGGTTTCCGCCAGCAACTGGGTGCCGATAGCCTCTCCCTGAGCAAGGCGTACCAGTATTTCAGTTTCGTGTCCCGATGCAATAATGGTATTTGCGCCGCTGCGTGCCGCACGTTTTGCGGCTATTACCTTGGTCAACATCCCGCCGCGTCCAATATCACTGCCAGCACCCCCCGCCATCGCTTCAATTGCAGGGTCTCCGGCCTTGGCTTCCGCAACCAGTGAAGCATTCGTATCCTTACGGGGATCGGCTGTGAATAATCCGCCCTGGTCGGTGAGAATTATCAGCGCATCGGCTTCAATCAGATTGGTCACCAGTGCGGCGAGCGTGTCGTTATCCCCAAAGCGAATTTCGTCGGTTGCAACGGTGTCATTTTCATTAATAACCGGAATGACGTTCAGGTTTAGCAACGTGATCAGCGTCGATCGGGCGTTAAGGTAGCGCTTTCGGTCGGATAGATCTTCGTGAGTCAGCAGTACTTGCGCAGCCTCTATTCCATGACTGCGGAAACAGGATTCATAAGCCTGTACCAGGCCCATCTGCCCTACTGCGGCAGCGGCTTGCAATTCATGCAGTGCATGAGGGCGCTTTTTCCATTTCAGGCGCTGCATGCCTTCCGCTATCGCACCGGACGATACCAGCACGACTTCCTTGCCCATTTTCTTGAGCCTGGCTATTTGCTCCGCCCAGCACGCAAGCGCGGCATGATCGAGCCCCTGTCCCTGGTTGGTGACGAGGCTGCTGCCCACCTTGATTACGATGCGCCGCGACTGCTTTATAATGGATTCCATATTTAGTACTGGGTGATCATCAGATGATTTGAATAAGCATTCATTCTTTATTAATATGGAATAAGTTTCCGTCGAAGCAGGGATAGTGTAATCCTCCGTCCAACTACAAGCACGGGATAAATCGCGACGGCGACATTCCGGTTGCAGAATAAAAATCTATTCAGCATGTTAAAAATTCCGGATTCAGCGCCGAGAATGGACAGGAGATGCATACCTTCCGCACCATAATAATGATGCTCGCGCCATATAACAACCATGCCGTCGTTTATTTCCATGCCTTTGGAGCGTAATTCCTGAACAAGAAGGGGCATCTCCCTTGCATTGATCAATTCCATGTCACCCGCATTTTTCCGAATAACATAGGACTTTACAAAGTTTGTACAGAACGGGCATTCACCATCATAAATGATAGACAAGCGGTCAGGACTGATATCAGTCCCCACCCCCATCACATCCAGTCCCGAATGACAGCATTCAGCACCATGATAGATGGATATGTGGCGAGGAACGACCAGACAAACGCGTTTAATCCCATGAAATAGGCATTGGAAAAATGAAATGCGGCAAAGCACAAGAGACCGGCAATCGCAAGGCCGGGCGGCAGGAACAGGACAAGCGGAAACAACATTTCCGTGACGATCGTTGTCCAGCATACAAATTGGCAAAAGCGAGGGCGAGTTTCTGCAAAATCAACGGCAAAGGCATGTCCATACGATTGTGTTTTCATTACTCCCAGCAATGCATTTCCTTCGCGCCATACGGGTGACGCAAGCTTTGCCGCACCCGCAACGAAATACGCTGATGTCGCTTGCCCACCAATAGCGAGAACACCGGATAACGCGACGTCCTTGTCGTTGAAAACCAGGCCTGCTGACATGATGGTTACTCCCGCAGCGATGACCATTCCCATCTGATCCGATCCATCGCCTCCAAAACGCGTGCGGCGAGACAGGTACAAGCATGAAAGCAGAATAAACACGCTGCACGGCAAATCCGCCGGATTCGGGTAGGGCACCAGTAGGACGACACTAGCAACGATGCGGCATAGCAGGACCGATATAATAAAGCTTTCAGGGTGTATATATGTACGGATGACGGATGAACTGATCAGGCTTGGCCGCAAGCCAAGTACTTTCCATGATAACAACCCATTAGCGCGGAAGAGATGAAGGTTGGAAAGCCATTCTGCCGCGGAAAGCAACGACCACGCAGCTAATAAGATCTTGGTTATGACGAGGCATGATGTAATGTCCATCAAGGCCTTCTATATCATCTGCGATGAAAGCTTGATAAAAACGAACATTCCAGCCTCCGCTTGTCATGTCCCGTGGACTCGATAATGGCAATCTGAAATTCAACGGCATCCGGTTCTGGCGGCACGGCATGAGCAGCGCAATATAATAGAAGCAGGTATGGCATCGTGAAAGGAAGGCCGGTAGCGCCCACATTCTCACGTTTCAGCAATAATTTTATTGACTGAATAGCATCATTCATGATCTTCGACGAGCGCTTCTGCGGATGCCACAGATACCCAAATCTTGGCCGCGCAGAATAGATGGGCACGCTCTTCCAGCCCGACGTGCGGCCATCTCGGCATCGATCCCTGATGACAAGATGGTAATCCCTGATCCCCGGATTCGGTGCAAAGAAGGTCCAGCGTGGAATAACGTGGAAGGCATCTATCGAGCTAAAAGGCCGGAAGCGTGTGTGTTGGGCCAATAATGTTATTACCAGCCACAGTGTCACTATCGAATAGAGCAGGATAGAGACCAGCGACATCTGGGGCTTATCGCTGGCTGAGCGCGCTCTGACGAAGTCTCATGAGCGCGCTCAGTGACAGCCCTTCGCCGCCCACCAGACCCGCGTTATCGCCGGCGTGAGCCTCGCCCGCATTACCGATGGGTATGACGATTCGCTTATATTTATCGGAAACGTCAGCGGTCATTTTTCTCGCTTCGATTACAGGATCCAGTTCGGCAAGTTCCATGTCGGTAAGTGTCGTCATGAAGTCCTCCGGGAAGATGGCAAAAAAATAAGCCGCGGAAACAATCGGAAAAAAATAGTTGCTGCGATAGATTACATAATATCGTACAACTATTTTGGTAAATTTATTGCCAACCAGACAATGAAAAAATCAATACGGTTTTTTTGAGATTTAAGGTTGACTTGAGGGGGATATGGGGAATCAGGTGAGGTTCTTGCAAAATGGACAGGCTAAGCGGAATTATTTTCATCTGACGGATAAAAATTGAGTTGGGCGCTGCCATTGCTGGCAAGATGGAGGTTCCAAAGACTACATCAACGCCCAGGATGGAT